>JACZVF010000242.1 GCA_022572805.1 Chloroflexota bacterium | reverse complement strand
GAAGCCCAGCTTGGCCATCAGCTCGACCTCTTCGATAAGGTCGTCCATGATGGCTCTGGTGTTGCCGGTGCTGGGGTAGCTGCTTGTCAGCGACATCCCAATCTTCATATTTTCCTCTTTTCGGGTTTTGAGCTAGGGCTGGTGGTGCAAATTAGAGTTAGTGGTTAGGCAGGCGCCTTCGGACTTTCGAGACGCTTACGCTCCTGCTATTAGGCGTTCTTTTAAGCCTCGCTGCGGTCCCAGTCCTTCGCGGCCCAGTAGCCCTCGAAGGGTACCTCGACCCTGGCCGTCAAGCCCTGCGCCCTCTTCAGCCGCTGGATGTTGTACAGGTGGGTCATGTACTCGAAGTAGCGGTGGCGGAAGGTCGCCTCCAGCGTCACGTCCGCCTGCGTAGCGTCGGCAGAGTCCACATTCACGCCGCCCCGCGCGCCACCAGGATGCACCTCTGCCCAGGGCAGGCCGCCTATGTTGACCCTCAGCGTCTTGGCCTGCATGGAAGCAACCGTCTCCTGCGACAGCACCGACCATGACAGGTCCAGCGCGCGCCGTAATACCGCCAATATGTCATCAATGTGCCAGTAGACGTTCTCGTCCAGCCGCCTGTCGAACTCAGCGCTCAAGATGCCGTCCAGGTCGGCCACGTGGGGCACGCCGTCGGTGAACAGGCGCTTGCCCCATCGCTGCAGTAGCCATCGGAAGTCGCCCGACGCCATGTGACTGACGTTGCGCCGGATACTCCATGCGCTCCAGCCCCACCTGTCGGAGTCGAAGTCCAACTGCTCGTCGGTCAGTCCGTCAATCTCTCCCGCTATCATGTCGTAGATCTGGTTCTTGAACTGTGGGAAGAGTTGGGTGCCCGGGGCGTCTCCCGGTGGATTGGAATCATTCATCGTTCACTTCAGTAGTTGGCTTGGCACAATAAGTCGTCTCATCGCCTTTGGTTCGACAGGCTCACCACGAACGGAAGTACGAAAATACGTTCTTCCTGTCCGACTCGGGAATAGGAATATCTTCGGACTCCGCCGCGGCGGAGAGCATGTCGAAGGATATTTCATGCAAATCCGGCGTGTTTTGTGCAGGGCCTTTGTAGCTTAGAGAAGCCTTACCGGACCAGCGGCATGACCTTGTCGGCAAAATCTTCCATCACCTGGTTGATGTGCTTGGCATCCAAGGAGCCAATCTGCATGACTATCTCCTCAACGCCCAGCTCCTCGAAGCCTTTAATGCCCTCCGATATCTGCCGTGGTGTTCCCACCAAAGGCTCGTCGCCGTTAGCGGACGGCGCGGTCAGCACGTTGACCTCTGCGCGAATGGACAGGGTTATCTCATCCATGCTGCGGCCCTGCTCGTCCAACTGCACCTGCAACTTTGCCAGGCTCTCCCGCATGCTGTCCGCCGACATGCGGTTGGGGTGCCAGCCGTCGCCTAGCCGGGCCACTCGTCGCAAGGCGGCGTCGCTGGTGCCGCCGATCCACAGCGGAGGGTGCGGCTTCTGCAGAGGCTTGGGCGAGAAGGGCGCCCCGGAGAACTGGAAGAACCGGCCGCTAAAGCTAGGGTTATCCTGAGTCCAAAGCTCCTTCATGATGGCCAGACTCTCGTCGGCGTAACGCCCGCGGGTGTGATAGTCGCTGCCCAGGGCGTCGGACTCCGCCTTCAGCGCCCCGACACCGACGCCGACGATGACCCTTCCACCGGAGTACACGTCCAGAGTTGCCAGCTCCTTGGCCAGCACTATGGGATTCAAGTAGGGGAGGACCAGGATGGTCGTGCCAAGCCGTACCCTCTTGGTCATGGCGCCGGCGTAGGTTAGCGTCGTAAGCGCGTCGTAGTAAGGTTTGTGGCCCAGGCGCTCGTATATGTAGCCGGCGTTGAAGACGTGGTGGTTGACCCACACGGAATCGAATCCCAACTCTTCGGCCCTAACTGCGATGTTCAGCACGTCCTGTGGGTCCTCAAGACCCCAGTTGTTGGGTATGGTTATGCCTAATTTCAAGTAAATTCTCCGTCAAAGCCAACCACGTTTTCCGCCGTCTCTACGCGCCGTCCAGGGCCTTCCACATGGCGTCGGCCTCTTTCTTCCAGAAGTTGTAAAGGATGTTGATGTCTGTTCCGATGGAGAAGTGGCGGACGCCCATGTCCAGGTACATCTTGGCCTCGTCCGCAGTTTGGATCTCGGCCCTGGGCGGGATGCCCTTGGCGAGGCACTGTTTGAATACCTTGTCCCTGGCCGCCACGACCTCCGGGTGGTTGCGCTCGCCGGCCTTGCCAATGCTCACGGAGAAGTCCGAGCCGCCCCACTGCACCATGTCTATGCCGGGAATCTCCAGAATCTCCTCCAGGTTGTCCACCGCGCCCTTCTTCTCGATCATGACCGCGATGACGGTGTCCTGCAGGGCCTTGACGTACTCTTTCGAGCCGCCGTATCCCATGTAGGTGTGACGTCGGGTGGCGACGCCGTAAAGGCCCTTGTCCTCCGGCGTATCCGGCTTGGCGCAGCGAATGCACTCCCGAACGTCGTCTGCGCTCCGGGCGTCCGTGAACAGGACGCTGCTGAAGCCCGCGCCGATGCCTCTTTGGGCCAGGAAGGCCTGGGCGCTCTGGTCTACCTTGATCATGGTGCCCAGGTTGTAGAGCTCCGCCGCGCGACACAGATTGTCCAGGTCGTGCAGGTCCGAGGGGCCATACTCGGCCACGAACTCCACGTAATCGTACTGCCCGGTGTGACCAATGGCCTCCACGACCGACGGCCACGTAGTGTGGATGTGCGTGCTTACCGTGGGCTTGCCTGCATTTAGCTTCTCACGAATAACGTTGGGTCTCATGAAGTTTTCCTCCGTCGCCTGTTGAATAGGTATGTACGAGTCCGTGCGGTGTTGGCGGCATTATATGGCAGAATTCCAGCCAACACCAATCGCCCTTCGCACAGGGGGGTGACCGCATTAACTTCACGACGTTGGGATTCAGAAGAGGGCGTCGCAAGGGGCCTTGGAACGTACAGGAAGCGCGGGCCGGGGTTTGACCTTGTTGCTTGCCTGGACGGGTCAGCCGTGTGATAACATTGCGAAAATCGCGGTATTCGACAGGCTGGCAAATCGGCATATGCGAGGAAACATGGCGGAGATGAAGGCCGGGAAGGCCGTACTTGAGCTGCTCCGGGCCGAGGGCGTGGAGTACATATTCGGCGTGACGGGCTTGACCACGAACAGCATGGTCACCGAGACCTTTGGCCGGGAGGACATCAAGTTTATCGACGCCCGGCACGAGGAGGGCGCGGCGCTAATGGCCTACGGCTACGCCAAGGCGCCCGGCAACAGGTAGGCCGCAGCCATCACAACTCTGTCAGGGGTGAAAACGACATGACCCGGTCCAGCACTGAGCCTATAACGACAGAAAATCCTCAGGAGGCAGCCCGGCAGTGGTTTGCCTATTTGGAGAAATTCTGCTCGTCGGTGGACTATGATGCGGCGGAGCACATCTTCGCAGATGACGTGGTCTCCTTCGGCACCAGGACGGACATCGTCTCCGACTTGCAGACCTTGCGAAAGAGCCAGTGGGAGGGCATCTGGGGCAACATCAAGAGCTTCAAGATGGACCTGGAAAACGTGCACGCCGGTGGAGACGAGCGCCACGCGTGGGGCGTCGTAACCTGGACATCCGTGGGATTCGACGGGGGTCACGAGCCCTTTTACAGGCCTGGCCGCGCCACGGTGATTCTGGAAAGACGAGATGGGCGTTGGCTGTCGGTCCACACCCACTTCTCGCTTTACCCCGACACTCCTCCGCGTACCTTCGGGCCCCGTCCGTAGGTGGCCTTTTCAGAGGGCGCTATCAGCCTGAAGGCGGTCGCCGGCGGCCGGGGCGGGAGTTGGTTCGTGCTCATGGAGGGCATTGCCCGGCTCGTCGCCGAAATGCACCCTGCTATACGCATCGATGTAGTGGAGGGCGGTGGAGTCATGAACCACTCCCTGGTGGGCTCCGGCGAAGTGGACTTGGGCATCCTGAACCCACCCATGACCGCCGCCGCCGTCGAGGGGCGAGACCCCTACGACAGAACGTATCCCGACCTGCGCGCCGGCGTGGCCAATCTGACGGTGAACCACCTGCACCTGCTGGTGGAGGCCGATTCGCCGCTTCAGGCGATGGACGAGTGGATTAATCGGAAGGCGGTCTTGAACATCCCGGTGGACCGCGTTGGCACTGTGGACCGGCTGGTCTTTCGGCTGGCGCTGGAGCACCTGGGCGCGTCTGAGAAGGACGTGGAGGCCTGGGGATGCCGGCTGGTGCCGGCGGCTAACTACGACCAGCAGTTGGACCTGTACCGCGGCGGTGATGTGAATGCGCTGTGGCAGTTCATGGGCGTGCCGTCGCCGTCCGTAGCGGCCG
>JACZVF010000041.1 GCA_022572805.1 Chloroflexota bacterium | reverse complement strand
CCTCGGCAATGGAGCGTTGAGCCTCGGAGGTCTGCCCGCCGATGTGGTGAGTGCCGATAACGCCGTCCAACTTGAACAGCGGATTGTCAACCTCGCCGGTGCCGGTGGGAGGCTCCCCCTCGAAGATGTCGAGACCGGCGCGGATGCCCCTGGTCTCGACGGCGTGGGCCAGCGCAGCCTCGTCCACAACCTCGGCGCGAGAGGTGTTGATGAAAAACGCGCCGTCCTGCATTTTTTTGAAAAAGCTTTCATCCGCCAGGTGGCGTGTGTCGTTGGTCAGCGCTACGTGCAAGCTGACCACGTCGGACGCGGCGGCCACCTCCGCCGGCGACGCCTTCATTTCAATGCCCAGCGCCTCAGCCTTCTCCGGCGTCAGCGAGCGGCTCCAGCCCACGACTGACATGCCAAAGGCCCTGGCCCTGGGAATCATGCCCCGGCCTATGGTGCCGACGCCTACAAGGCCCAACGTGGAGCCGGACAGGCCCCTGGCACTGCTGTAGTTGATCTTGTTCCACCTGCCCTGCCGCAGGTCCTGCACGTTCTCCGGGATGTTTCGGTCCAACGCGATTATCAGCCCAAAGGCCAACTCCACCACGGCATTGGCGTTCTTGCCGGGGCAATTGGCGACCCTGGTGCCCAGCTCAGTGGCTGCGGATACGTCGATGGTGTTGTAGCCTGCGCCGGCCCGAATGACGAGGCCCAGACGGCCGGCCTGAAGCATCGCCGCAGTCACTCGTGTGCTGCGCACGACCAGCACGTCCGGACCGGTGTTTGCGAGGACATTCACCAAGGCCTCGTCCCTGACATCCGGTTCGTAGAGGACTTCGAAGCCAGAGGCCTTCAGGTCGGCCCGCGCCACATCCGAGAACCTGTCGGCAATCAGGATTTTCATGAATGAAGGCATGGATACGGGCATGAATGCCGGTGTGGGTGATTGCGCACGACGAACGGCTAGCCCTCACCCTCTTGCGTGGAATTCAGGGATTCATCCAGCACCTTGTTCATCACATCCTGGAAGACGTGGTACGGCTGAGCGCCGGTGAACATGTAGTTGCCGATAACAAACCCGGGCACGCCCTCTATGCCGATGTCCATTGCCTGCCGATACTGGTCCATCACCACGGCCTCGTAGCTGCGCGACTTCAGCTTACCCTCCAGCTCAGGCCAGTCCAGACCGGCCTCCTCGGCCGCCTCCCGGATTACGTCCAGGTCGCCGATGTCCTTGCCATGCTCCCACACAGCCCGGTACATCAGCCGGTGGAAGGCCTCAAAGCGGCCCTGCTCCTTGGCGTACTCGGTGGCCTCCAGAGCGTACATGGTGTACGGCGTCTTGGTTGGCGGGCGCATGATGAGCCCGGCCTCCTCGGCGTAGCCTTTTAGCGGTTCGCTGAGATGGTCCGGCGACTCGCCCGAGCGCGGCTCCCTTGGCTTGCCCTCCTTGGGCGTGCCGGGACGCAGCAGGTAGGGCCTGCCCTGAATATCGATGTCGAATTCCTCCTGGAGCTTGTCGAGCCTAGACAGGCCGACGTAGCACCAGGGTCATATGTAGTCGTACCAGACGTTAACGGTGATGGGCGCCGCCTGCGTGGGTCGGGATTCGGTGGTCATATCAAGCCTTTCGTTTTACTAATCATCGTATTAGCAGTGGCCGCGTCTGCGTTCAAGTTTACCAGCAAAACCGCCAATGATGATATGTGTCGGGTCCGGACCATATTGGGAGTCTCTTCGATCAAGATAGCCCAATGCTTCGGCACGAACGCTTCATGCCCAAATTGAAGTGGACGGCGTCCTAGCGTCCGTTGTCCTGGTCCTTTACATAGAATATGTGGTCACATACCTCGTCGCCTGTCATCTTTACCTTCGTTCGTAAAAAACCAAGCTTCGAGTTGTAGGCATTGACACTTGGTTCGTCACCTGCACAGAAGTAAAGCCCCAGGTCGGGTTCTCCAAGCTCACGGTAAATTTCCGCCCACAAGCACTGTGTAAAAAAATAGCCCACCCGGCCAGGCTCATCGATGACACGCTCCCACCGGTGCGTTCCAACACAGTTCTTCTCCAGGTCTGCGGTAAACTCCCGCAGGTCCTCTTCGGGCGGCCCCACCTGCCGCCGCTGCTCCGGACGCTGCCCGAAGACCATGTCCCGGGCTACCTCACGCGCCTCCGGCCCAAACCTGGCCTCCATTGCCCTCAACAGTTCAACGGAAACCCGAGAGGCGCTCTTCATCTTCCGCTTGAGAAGCTCAAGCAAAATCTTCTCGGACTCCTCGCTTATTGGTTCGGGCAAGATATCGTTCAGGCCACCCAGCATGGTTTGTTCCTTTCCTGGCCATTCGCCATACGCCTGCAAGAATACTGATCCGTACAACGTCCAGCCAGTGCAATGATTTCTTCGAGCCCGTCCTCCGCTCTCAACATCCCGCCATACCTTCCATGTCAACATGAGCCGTCAATACTATTCTTAACATGCCGTTGGAATGATAATCGGCTGGTTGCCGCCGTCGGCCTCCACGAGCCGGCCGCGAGACACCAGTTCGCCGAAAAGCTCGACGCCTGACGCGCGCGCCCGGTGGCCGCAGCAGGTCCCGGCACGACGAATAGGGGAATTTCTGCGTACTTCCCGCTGGGCCCGAGAGCTTCGCACTGGCTTTGTTTCCATATCAACGGACTCTTAGCTGTTGAATGATGATCTAAAGCTACGATAACACATCGACTGGATACGCCATTGTCTCCGAATCAACGGCACCCAACAGGGCCGTCGCCAGATGTGAAGAGGTCGGTCAAGCCGGCAGCGCTTCGGGCTCCGATGCGAGCGGGCCTGAGCAGTCCTGCTATTTCATCTACCCAACGCAGTCCGTCCATCCAAATCTCTCAACGTTCCGCCAACGGTGCGACAACTTTTTGCCCTTCCTGCCGACCCGTATTTTCTGCCAAAATGTTTATATAAATACCAGCGTACCCTAGAGCGCAAGGGGCGACTTGAAGTACGCTCACAGGATACGCGTGGACTTTTGCCGTATTCAGGCCCAAAAATAGCAAGAGGACAACAGGCTGATTACAGGCGCACGAGGAGAGGCCGTGACGAATTATTCCGGCGTTCAGGACATCGATGAGCAGATGGCCCAGGAAGCCGGCTTGCTACAGCGGTTGATGGCCGAGATCCGCAAGGTTATCGTCGGGCAGGACGACCTGATCCAGAGGCTGTTGATTGGCGTTTTGGCGGACGGTCACATTCTGCTGGAGGGCGTGCCCGGCCTGGCCAAGACCCTGCTGGTGAAGACCCTGGCAGAGGCGATTCAGGCCGACTTCTCCAGGATTCAGTTCACACCGGACCTGTTGCCCGCGGACCTGCTGGGAACGCAGATCTACAACCCGCAGACCGCCGGGTTCAGCGTGCACAAGGGACCTATATTCGCCAACCTCATCCTGGCGGACGAGATTAACCGGGCCCCCGCCAAGGTGCAGAGCGCGCTGCTGGAGGCCATGCAGGAGCGCCAGGTGACCATTGGCGACGAGACTTACCCGTTGGGCAACCTGTTCCTGGTGCTGGCAACACAGAACCCCGTGGAGCAGGAGGGCACCTACCCGCTTCCCGAGGCCCAGGTGGACAGGTTCATGCTCAAGGTCCTGGTGGATTACCCCAGCCGTGACGAGGAGCGGCTAATCATGGACCGCATGACGGGCGGCCCTACCGACCCCGTTATGCCGGTTATTGATCGCGAGAGCATCCTGCAGGTCCGCGAGACTGTAAGGGGAATCTACGTCGACGACAAGGTGAAAGACTACGTGCTGGACATTGTCATCGCCACGCGCAAGCCGGAAGAGAAGGGCATCAACGGGCTTCAGCAGCTAATCTTGTATGGGGCGTCTCCCCGCGCCAGCATATACCTGATTCACGCCGCCCGTGCCCACGCCTACCTGAGCGGCCGGGCGTACGTAACGCCGGAGGACATCAAGCAATTGGCGCCGGATGTGCTGAGGCACCGCATTATAACCACGTATGAGGCGGAGGCGGAGGAGGTGACCACCGACGACATAGTGCAGCGCATACTTAACCACGTAGACGTGCCGTAAGATGCTGACGCCCGAGCTGATGCGCAAGATTCGGCGCATCGAGATCACCACGAAGCACCTGGTGGCCGACACCTTCGCCGGCGATTACCACTCGGTGTTCAAGGGCCAGGGTATGGAGTTCGACGAGGTGCGGCCATACCTTCCCGGCGACGAGGTACGCTCGATCGACTGGAATGTCACGGCCCGCATGGGCACGCCTTTCGTGCGTCGGTACCGCGAGGAGCGCGAGCTAAGCGCCATGATAATCGTGGACGCCAGCGGCTCCTTCGATTTCGGCTCCCGCGGGCAGTTCAAGCGCGACCTGGCCGCCGAGCTGGTGGCGGTGCTGTCGTTTGCGGCTACCACCAACAACGACAAGGTCGGGCTGCTCATCTTCACGGACCGGATTGAGCTGCTCATCCCCCCTCGCAAAGGACGGAGCCATGTGCTGCGCCTGGTGAGGGAGATGCTTGTTTTCGAGCCCCAGGGACGGGGCACCGACGTCAAGCTGGCGCTGGACACTATAAACCTGGTGCTCAAGCGCCGAAGCGTGCTGTTTTTGATCTCCGACTTCTTGACGGACCCGGAGGTCTACCGCAAGCCCCTGGCCTCCACCAACAGGCGTCACGACGTGGTAGTCGTGGACCTGTACGACCCCCTGGAGGAGGAGATCGCCAGAGTCGGCTTGCTGGCGCTGGAGGACGCGGAGACCGGCGAACTAAAGTGGGTGGACACCAACAGCCGCAAGTGGCGAGAGTCATTTCAACGGCGGGTGCAGCGCCTGGAATATGCCAAGAACCAGGTGTTCACATCCCTCAACGTGGACAGGGTGAAGATCACCACGGCCGAGGATTACGTGGCAGGCTTGACGGCCTTCTTCAAGGAACGCTCACGAAGGGCGCCCCGTTAGTTGGCCTCAAGCAATCCCGTAGCCAGGCCTGGATACGTCGGGGGCGTGGCGGCGTTTTGCCCAAGCGTGTCAAGAATGAAGTTCAAATTGCTGTTGGCGACAGTCCTTGTTATCGGAGCGGTGGCCGCGCCGGTGTCGGTGGGCGCCCAGGCTGATGCAATCCAGTTGAGCTTTACGCCGGATGTCAACCAGCTAACCATAGGCGGCAGGGTCAACATTCTGGCCACCGCTACCTACCCGGCCGGCTTCCAGGTGCTGTTTCCAGACCTGCCGGAGAGGTGGGGCAGCTTCGAGGTGCTCAAGCAGGTAAGGACTGCCGCACGGTCTAATTCCGATGGCTCGGAAACGGCCACGCAGTCGATTCAGGTTGCCCTGTTCGCCACAGGAACCTTCGAGACGCCAGACTACAGCATTACGCTGCGAAACGAGGCCGGCCAGACCCAGAGCATACTGGCTCCGCCTATTACGCTGACCGTTATACCCGTTCTGCCCTCCGGCAACCTGCAACTGAAGGACATTAAGCCCCAGACGAGCCTGCCGTTGGTCGTAGCGTGGCCTGTTTTGCCGGCCGGGGCTTTGCTGCTTGCACTTCTTGGCCTGCTGGTCTACTTTGCGGTCAAGTGGGTGAGGGTATTGCGACTCAAGGCGTCCATCAAAGTCGATACCCGCTCACCTTACGAGGTTGCCCAAGACGAGCTTGTACACATTCAGCGCCTGGATTTGCCGGGCGAAGGACAGATCAAAGAGCACTACACCATGGTCTCGGATAGCGTCCGCCGGTACCTGGAACGTGCCTACGAAGTGGCCGCAACCGACCTCACCACGGAGGAGGTCCGCCGGGCGCTTCGGAGCTCGGCCATTACAAATGAGGGCTCGCGGGACGTCATCAATCTGCTCAGCGACTGCGACCTGGTGAAATTCACCGCGCTGGAGCCCGGCACGGATACCGCCCGGGAAATGACAGAACGTGCCCGCGAGCTGGTGGAGATGATGACGCCGTGGGGCAACTGGTCCGGCAGGGGCAGCTCCAGATGAATCTCGGATTCGCGGAGCCCCGCTTACTGGCCCTGCTGGTGCTGATACCTTTCCTGGCGGCTACGCCCTTGTGGGCCGCGTGGACGAGGCAGCCGGCGAGCATGCGCTACGCGTACAACCTTCTGGTTGGCGACCAGAGGCGAAGTTGGCGTCTGCTTATGCGCGGTAGCCTACCCGTCCTCAGGTTCCTGGCCCTGATTCTTATCATCCTGGCCATCGCTCGTCCCCAGATCGGCGAGGCCAGGCAGATCGTGGAGAGCGAAGGCATAGACATTGCGATGGCGTTGGATATTTCCGGCAGCATGGCGTCGCTGGACTTCGAGCCGCAGAACAGGCTTTCGGCGGCCAAGGATATGATCAGGGAGTTCATCAGTCGGCGCGAGAACGACCGGATAGGCCTTGTCGTCTTCGCGCAGGATGCCTTCATCCACAGCCCACCCACTATCGACCACGATGTCCTTGGCTTTCTGGTGAACGAGATCGAGCTGGCGCCGGACCTGGGTCTGGCCGACGGCACCGCGCTGGGCATGGGGATAGCGACAGCGGCCAACCTGCTCAAGGACTCGCCGGTGGAGAGCAAGGTTATCGTGCTGCTGACAGACGGCGTCAACACAGCGGGTGAAGTCGACCCGCTTACAGCCGCTGTCGCGGCAGGGATCCTGGACATAAAGGTGCACACCATCGCGATGGGTAAGCCAGGCACCGTGCCGGTCCCCAGACGTACCCCCGCAGGCAACACTATCTCGCTGGAAGACAGTGAACTGGACGAGAAGCTGCTTCAGCGGATAGCCGTTTCCACCGGGGGGCAGTTCTTCCGGGCCATCGACGCCGCCGATCTGGAGCGCATATACGTTGAGATCGACGCCCTGGAACGGTCGCAGATCGAGGTGAGAACCATCATCAGGTACCAGGAGATGGCCAAGTGGCTGCTGGCGCCCGCACTGCTGCTGATGGTGCTGGAGCTCTGGCTGCGAAACACGATCTTCAGGCGACTGCCGTAGGCGATATGCTATGCAACAGCTACTCACAGTAGAGGTGATATACAGGTTCTTCGGGGAGCCTCTGTACCTGTACGGCCTGGCAGCGGTGCCTTTGGCCGTCCTGTTCCTCTGGTACTCCAGAGTCCGCCGGCGCTCCGCCATGGCTCGCCTGGGCGATGAAGAGCTGCTTGGACGGCTGACGGAATCGGTGAACAGCCGCGGAAGGCGCTGGCGCAGCATACTGTGGGTAAGCGCTCTAGCGATGCTCATTGTCGCGGTCGCCCGCCCCCAGTGGGGTACGGAGGTGAGAGTCACGGAGCAGAAGGGCCTTCAGCTAATGGTGGCCCTGGACATCTCCGAGAGTATGTTGGCCCAGGATATGAAGCCCGACCGGCTGACCAGGGCCAAGCTGGAGATGCTGGAGCTGGTTGGCCGCCTGCGGGGAGACGAGGTTGGCCTGGTGCTGTTCTCGGGCGCCAGCTTCATACAGTTCCCGTTGACCTTCGATTACTCCACCGCACGGATTTTTCTGGAGGGGGCCAATCCCAGTCTGATCTCCAGGCGGGGCACTGCCCTGGCCGGCGCCATCGAGACGTCCTTAACTGCTTTCGACGCCGAACGCGAGGGCCAGAAGGTCCTTTTGCTACTCACCGACGGCGAGAGCCACGAAGGGGACTCGATAAAAGCGGCGCGGCGGGCCGCCCGCTCCGGAGTCGTTATCTACACCGTAGGTTTCGGATCCGACCGAGGGGAGCCTATACCCATCTACAACCGTCTCGGACAGGTCAGCGGCTTCAAGGAAGACGCCGACGGCGCGACAGTCCTGACGAGGCTGGAGGAAGGAACGTTGCGGGGCGTGGCCGAACAGACGGGCGGACAGTATTTCCGGGCCAGCCAGGGCCGCATCACTGAAGCGCTGGTTACCGAATTCGGAAAGCTGGAGAGGGCCAGCCTCCAGAGCGAGGTCGAGATCGTGAGAGTCGAGCGGTTTCAGTGGTTCTTGCTGGCTGCACTGATGATGTTGATGGCTAGCGAGCTGATACCCGAGCGCCTACGCCGCAGGCGGCCCGAGCATGTGCCAGAGGCGGCATAAATCGATGAGAAATCTGATGTACCTAGTTCCAGTCGTGATGCTGCTGGCCGTGGCCTGCGGACCAATCGCTGTGTACGCCAACGCCGGCGGCAACAGCGCCTTCAAGTCCGGGGACTACGGCCGCGCCCTGCGAAGCTACGAACGGGCGCAGGGCTTCGCTCCCCAGCAGGCAGAGCTGATGTACAACACCGGCAACGCGCTGTACCGCCAGAGAGAGTTTGCCGAGGCACGTGAACGCTTCCAGGACGTGCTGGTGAGCGCGGATGAGGACATAGCCAGGCTGAGCCTTTTCAACCTGGGCAATGCCTACTTCAACGCCTTTCAGTTCGAAAACGCGGTGGAGGCGTACAAGGAGGTGTTGCGCATCGATCCCAACGACCGAAACGCCAAGCACAACCTGGAGCTGGCCCTGAACCAGTTGCAAGGCCAAACGGCGCTGACCGACAACGAAAACAACCCGCCGGAGCAGCCACCGGAACAGCAGGAGCCCGACCCTCAACAGAGCGAGGAGCCGGACCCCGGCCCCGACCAGCCGGATGAGCCTGATCCCCAGGTGGACCGAGAGGACACACCTGTCCTGAATGAACAGCAGGCCCGACAACTGCTGGACTCCGTTAGCCAGAACACCGAATCCCTACGCGGCCACCTGCAGAGGGTCTACATAGACCAGCAGGGCCCACCGCCCAAGGACTGGTAGCAGGTCTGAGAGTTGATATCAAATAGGCTAAGGCTTGGCATGGCCGCGTTAGGCCTCCTGGTGAGTCTCTCGGCAGGTCTCATGTGGACCAGCACGACGCATGCCCAGGCGTTTCCCATCAAGGCGTCGGTGGACAAGGACCTGTTGCCCATCGGAGAGATGGTGACCCTCACGGTACAGGTAACCGGGCCGCCGGGACTGCCGGCCCCCTCTTTGCCCAATCTGAACGGCTTGATACTGATTGACAGGTCCGTGTCGTCCAGCATCAGCATCATCGACGGCAGGTCCACCGCAGAGGTGACGCACAGGTACATCCTGCAGCCAACCCGGACCGGCGAGCTGCGAATCGATTCCATACGGATCACTATCGAGGACCGGCCATACGCTACGCCGCCCATCGACGTGGAGGTGACCGACGGGACTATACCCTCGGGCGTCAGCGTGACCGACGAGGCCCTTGCGAAGCTGGAAGGGCTGGACTTCTTCGTGGAGTCCGCCATAGACAAGTTAAATCCCTACCTCGGCGAGCAGGTGACGTTCGTATTCCGTTTTTACCGGGCCATAGACCCGCCGGGCCCGCCGACTTACATGTCTCCCGACGTGACGGGCTTCTGGAGCAGCGATGAGTTCCTGCGCTTTGAGTACGAGGTCCAACTGGGCGAGACCGTCTACGAAGTTGTGGAGACAAGGACCATACTGTTTCCCACGGTGGCAGGTCAGCGCCGGATTGGCCAGGCGTTGCTGGCCTTTCCAGCTATTGGCTCCGATCCGCCACAGGAGTTGGTGACGGCGCCGCTGCCTCTGGAGGTCAGGTCTCTGCCGGAGGCTGCCCCGGAGGGGTACCAGGGCACGGTAGGCCGGTTCTCCATAAGCGCGACCGTGGATTCCAGGGAGAGCAAGATCGACGATCCCATCGTGATGACCGTGACGCTGACTGGCGAGGGCAATATCGAAGCCATGCCGGACCCTGTCTGGCCCAATCTGCCTCAGTGGCGGTCCTTCGAAAACGAGCCGGCCGTCAGCACGGCGTTCGACGACGGCACTCTCGTGGGAAGCCGCGTGTACAAACGATTGATGGTGCCGGTGGCGTCGGGAGACCAGATAATACCGTCCATCAGCTACACCTACTTCGACCCGATGGCGGAGAAGTACGTGACTATTTCGACAGCCCCCATACATATCTCTATCGAGGCGGAGCCGGAGAAAGTCAGCCTGCCGAACATATACAACATCAAGGCGGTGCCCGGGTCCCTCAGGCAAGCGACGGACCACACGACCTCCCGCACGGCGTACTGGCTGGTATGGGGGGTGCCGCTACTGCTGCTGGTCGGGGCGCAGGTCTGGAAACGGCAGAGCAACAAGCGCGAGGAGGTCAACCGGGCCATGCGGGCCAGCCGAGAGGCCAGACGACATCTCTCGAGAGCGCGGCGCCACGAGGCCGACGTTTACGGTGCGGTTGAGCACGCGCTAACTACCTACATAACGGACAGGCTGGGCCGGCCTGTGGCAGGCCTGACGCTTGGCGAGCTGATTGAGCTGCTGGAAGGACGAGGCGTCGACACCGATGTCGTGGAGCGGGTGCGGGTGAGCATCACCGCCAGCGAGGCGGGGCGCTTCTCGCCCGAGTCCGGCGGACCCGGCCCAAACAGCCGCGACCT
Organism: Chloroflexota bacterium; assembly: GCA_022572805.1. Lineage (GTDB taxonomy): Bacteria > Chloroflexota > Dehalococcoidia > Lucifugimonadales > JADFKI01 > Casp-Chloro-G4. Next base: position 6,074 of record JACZVF010000041.1, on the reverse strand, counting down.
GCTGAACGAGGCCGAGCTCCTGATCTCCGACCTGGAGCGGGAGATGAGCAGATGAGGCGAGCCTTAGCGTTAGCATTGTTTGTTCCGGCAATGACTGCCATGGCCACGGCATCCGTGGCGCTGGCGCAGTCGCCAAGTGACGTTCGCCTGATGTCCGTGGGCAACGAGCTGTACGCGACCGGGCAATACGACGAGGCCACCAACTACTACGACCAGCTAATCAGGCAGGGCGCTCATAGCGGGCCGCTGTATTACAACCTGGGCAACGCTCACTACAACCAGGGTGAGATGGGGCGCGCAATTCTCAACTACCTGCGCGCCCAACGTATTATGCCTCGAGACAACGACTTGCAGTCCAACCTTGCCCTGGCCCGCAGCCTGACCAGAGACTCAGGCGCATCCGGCGGCGAGACGCCGCTCGCCATCTGGAACGACATCACCGAGCGGCGGCTAACGCTGGACGAGCTGGCGCTGGTGACGCTGGCGTTCTGGTTCGCGTTCGCAATGGCGCTGGTTGTAGTTGTCATGATGACGCGCAGGGGCGTCAAGAGGGCCGCTAAGATCGTGGCGATTCTGATAGCTGTCCCTATGGTGGCCGCCTTTTTCGCGCTGGGGAGCAGGCTCTACGCCGACGCATTGAATCCGGACGTTGTCGTTGTTGCCGAGGAGGCGGAGGTCACCACCGGCCCGAGTCCGCAGTACGCGTTACAGTTGACGCTGCTGGGAGGAGCGGAGGCACGGCTGCTGGATGCCAGGGGTAGCTGGTCCAAAGTCTCGGTGCGAGGCGGGGAAGTGGAAGGCTGGGTTCGCAGCAGCTCCATAGAGCTGGTACGGGCCGGGGGCAATACGGTACTGCCTTCACCCTGGCTGTCCCTCTCACCGTAGATGCTTTACAAGCGGTGAGCCTTACCTGGCGACGAAATGCACGCCCGAAGGGCCCCAGCTACCTACCGGGCTGCCGGCACCGTGCTGAAGCCAAACACAACCTCAACCCCCTCCGGAGGGACATTCTTGGCGATGATGCTGACCTCCCAAGCGCCTGCCTCGGGGAAGCCAATGCCGTATGCTTCGAGGGACTTGCCGACTCCCCTGTCGTAGGCCACCTGGATATCGTTGGGCAGGAAGACGCGGCCGGCGACGTCTCGCGGGGAGGGCGCGCTGGGTGGCCGAACAAGCCTTAACTCAACATCCGTCTCGCTTCCCACCCAGTTCAAGGTAAACGTGGCCTTTCTCTGGGCTGCCGGTACGTTGATCGGGAAGTTAATCGTTTGGCCTTGCGACAGCAACCGCACCTGGCAGGATGTGGCTCCACCACCTGCCATGTCCGACCGTATGGCCTGCACCTCGCATATCATGAAGGCGCTATCGTCCCTGTTGACACCTCGGAAGTTTCCACCGGTATCATCGGCAAGCTGCCGCAGCAACTTCTCGTTATAGTTGCCAACGCCCACGGTGTATATAGCCCAGCCGTTTTCAACAAAACAGTCCTCGGGGAATCCCACGAGAGACCTGGAGGCGCCGCTAGTGACCTCACCATTGCTAAAGAGTATCGCTGCCCGACGAGGCAATCGGCCATGGGCGCTCAACTCGTCGCAGGCCGTGGTGATTCCCAGGTGGGATGGTGTCAGTCCCGTTTTCAGGTCGATTTCTACATCCAACGCCTGCTTTAGCCGTCGGATCTCGCCGGAGTCTCTGGACCCGCCGCGATGAACAATACGTGTCAGGGGTGTTGTGATTATCTTGTCATAGAAGATCACGATACCGACCCGGTCATCGCTTAACGCCGCGTTAAAGAAAACTCGCGCCGCCTCCAGCCTGTCGTCGTCCGGGTCGTCAAATAGCATGCTGCTGGAGCTGTCAATTATGAGGACCACATCGAAATTGGCTACTGTCGGGTCCCCGCCGCTGCTGTCGGGCACCGTGTCCTCGCCTTCGGGGTCCGTTGGCTGCGGTGTCGCGCTGGACTGCGGCGTCTCTGTGTCGGACGGGGTGTCGTCCGCGGCCGAGGCGTTGTCATCGTTCTGTCCATCGCCATCGGGCGGCGGTTGAGACGGCTCTGGTTGCGGCGGCTGATCTACGTCCTGAGGTGGCGGGTCGTCCTGCCTGGGCGGGGTGATGTCCTCCGTAGGAGGCGGCAGGACAGCTACGGGCGGCGCCTGGTCACTGAGTCTCACCACGACGTTTACGGTGCCGCCGGCCGAGCTTTCACCCAAATTCAACGGCTGCTGGGGCTTGTCCTCTCTTGAGATTGGTCCGACCTCTTCCTCCAGCCTGTTCTCGTCATCGTCCCGATCTAGGTCCAGCACGTCCACTGCGAACGTGGCACGCAGACCGGCCAGGCTAGTCTGAATGAGCGTGGACTGCGTGCCTTTAGTTAGCTTCGTTATCTCGAGTACGGCATCAGTCTGAGTCGTCACGTCCACGATTCGCACGAAGCCCGGCACGTACTGGACCGCGAACCGGAAGACCGTCTCGTCCGGCGGACGATAGCCTGCCAGCGCCACCGGATCGGTCAGCTCCAAAGTCAGCCGGACGTGAATGTCGCCTACGTCCTCGGGGATGTCCTTGGCGTCGGCATTCAGCACGGTCACGCTATGCCTGGAGCGGTCTATCACGAACAGGTAACGCTCCAGAGGCTGTGGCGACCTGGACAGGTCTATGTTGATGTCGGACTGGTTGCCGCCTTCCAGCACCATCCTTTCGAAGGCCACCAGGGTGAACTCGCCGCCGGCGTCGTCCGACAGCAGCGGCCCTGATCGAAAGCCGGGGCTGGAGAACAGCGGCGCCTGGGGAGTGGGAAACGCCGCCGACCTGAATGGTTCGCTACTGGCCAGGCATCCCGATGCCGTAAGCAACACGGCGAATGCCAGCGTCAGAAAGCTTGAAGTGAAGGCCCGTCTGCACATCGTGAACTGCCCTCGAGTCAGGCGGTCGCCCGGCCAAGGGCATACGACCGGCTGGGCGCCGGTGGCATCGTGGCCGCACGCGGGAATTCCAGGGTCATGTTTGCAGCATAACAAGGCTCCTGTACTCCTACAAGGCCTATTGGGGAGCCGGTTGGTTGGAAGTGCGTGTGTCCGGGGCGTGACGGCTTTCAGCGCGCTCAAACTGGATATCGCCCTGGCAACGACAAGGCATATTAGGTGTGGGCAGCTAGGTCAGATGTGGTGCTACAGCTCAGAGGAAAGTCATTGTTCGGTACTGACTTGGATTTGTCGGAGCATGTAGGGTTCGCTGCCCACGCTACCAAGCTACAAAGTGAAAGTGACTATCCGGGAGACAATCGAGTGAAATTAGGGTTTAGATCTATCCACCCATGTCACGCCGGGTATTATGGGATATTCCCAGGCGTGGCAGGTCCAGTCGGCACGGGCCTAAACGCGAAAAGGCTAGACGCGACAGGAGTGAACCGGGCAACCGTGTGAAGAGCCCCGTGGGCTGGCGGGATGCAGGCAGCGCTTCAGCGTCTTGACGTACTGGTGGTAGAACATGCACGCCATCTCGAAGGCGTCGTCGCCGTCCTCGGCATGTCGGTGGTTGTAGAAGTCGAACCTTCGGCCCGTCAGTTCGTCCTCCTTCACCAGCATGTACTCCCGAAGGTCGCGTTCGGAGTAGCCGACGTACTTGACGGCGCCGTCCCTGGTTTCCCTGAGAAGAAATACTCCCGGCCTATGCTCCATGTCCTCGTGCCAGGAAAGCTCTCTTATCATGCGGATCTGGGACAGCCTTCCCAGTCCAGCTTTTGCGGTCATAAAAGGTACCTGCCTGAAGTTTGGCCTCTCGGTGGTACGGGAAGGACGCAGAGGCGAAGTAGACAATGCATTTGCGATAGCGCTCTTGCAAATTTACTATTCCGGACCTCCGCATCGGGTTGATTTTGGGATTCAGAAGGTGTGCGAAGGGCGTGCGGCTGAACTCGTTTTCCCGATCACTCACTAATACTGACCTCGTTCTTTGCGTAAATCCTCTGAAATGTGTCATCGTCCACGTCCAGACCCAGACCGGAAGCATCTGCAACGGCGTAGGACCCATCTGCGAATGCGAAGCCGTCCGCTTTGTAGATATTCGGCAGGTACCGCTCGTCCTCCAGCGTGGCGAAGCCCTTGGACGCCGCCCCGAAAACGATGTTGGCACGGGTACCGAAATTTCCGTTGCCGAAGTTGTGGGGTATTGCCAGCACGCTCGTTGACTCCAGCCGCCTCCCTATCGCCTGCCACGTCGAGAATCCGACTCCTACAGTGTCGGGCTGGTAGCCATCTATGAGCCCTTCGCCAATCAGATCGGAAAATACCGGACTAATGGGAGTCCGGTCGACCTCGCCACAAACCAGCATGGCCTGGCAGCCCAATCTGTCTCGCATCCGGCGGAACTCCCTGTAGTGTTCGACATCCGCCGTAATCATCTCCTCCAGCCAAAATATATCGGCGGGAAGAGTCTCGCGCACGAAGTCCTCCAGCAGGTTGAGGTGCCCGTCATAGCCGAAGTTGGCATCCACCATGATTTTGCAATCGGGTCCAACCGCATCTCGCACAGCCAGCACAACCTCGACATCACGCTGCATGCCTTCCCTCGGCAGCATCCACCTGCCACCGCGGCCGACCTTTATCTTAAACTGACGATAGCCATCGTTGTAGGAGGCTGCGGCGTCCTCGCCTTCCTGCCTCGCTGCATTCTCGGGCGTCACCATGTCCTGGTGCCACAGCGTAGTGTCGTAGGCGTCTACTCGATCACGCTGCGGTCCGCCGAGCATGTTCACGCAAGATACACCCATATCGCGGCCCACCAGATCAAATGCGAGAATATTCATCCACCCGTGAGTCCTGAAAACATCCAGGAACGGTGACTTGACGCCCACAGCGTCACCACCATTCATCTCCAGAAATTCGTCGGTTCGTTTGCCAAGAAAGGTCTCTCGGAGCAACGCCACCAGCCCTTCCATCCGTCCTTCCGGTTTAAGAAAGTCGTTGAAAACCCGCATGTATCGGTTGGCAATAGTCAGACCTTCCAGGCCGCCATCGGTGCGAGCCCTCACCAGCCACTCGGTGTTATTGGCGCCGATGTTCTCCCGGTTGGAGTTCCGGCCCAGCTCCTTCCGATAGGCGACAGTTATGGGCGTTACCGATATTTCAGAAATGCGTTGTGCTGTCATGTTGGCTTCCTCGCGCTGGTCTTCATGTTCCCTTCAGCCACGTTACATCTGCACGATATGGCTGTCAAAGAGCCGTTTGACATCGTCCCTCGGGCCAAACTAGACTCAAAATCGCACCGATACTTCATGCAGACAGGAGCTTGAGATGCCGAACCTGAAGGTCATGGTGACGCACACCCACCTGGGTGACGATTTTGTAGACAACCTCCGGTCGGAGTTCCCGGACGTCGATTTCCAGTTGGCAATGACCAACGAGGAGCAGTTGCAGGCAGCCCCGGAAGCCGACATCATTTGCGGCTGGCCGTCCAGCAAAGAGGTGCTGGAGGCTGCTCACAGGCTGCGGTGGATTCACTGCCCCGGCACGGGCATCGATGCAATCATGAAGAACCTGCCGGAATTAGCCGATAGCGATGTGGTGCTCACCAACGCGCGCGGTCCTCATGCCGCTCCCATGGCCGACCACGTGCTGTGGATGATGATTTCGCTGGCGCATCAGGGCCGCGAGATGGCCAGGGACCAGAACGAACGCTACTGGTCTACCGCCAAGTACGACCATGGCTTCGTGGAGCTGGCCGGCTCGACTATGGGCATCCTGGCGCTTGGAGACATTGGCAAGGCGGTAGCCCGGAGAGCCTTTGGCTTCGAAATCGACGTTTACGCCGTGGACCTGCACCCGGTGCCGCCTCCCCCGCAGGTCAAGGAGGTGTGGGGCCTGGACCGGCTGGACGAGCTGATGGGAATCTCGGACTGGTTCGTGGTGGCCGCGCCCCTGACGGCGGAGTCACGGGGTCTTATCGACGCGAGGCGCATCGGGCTGATGAAGCCATCGGCGCGCCTCTTCGTGATCTCGCGGGGCGGCATCGTGGACGTGCGCATGGCGCCGGTGTTCATCGACCCGTTCGAGAACCGCCCGCGGCCGGCGACC
>JACZVF010000241.1 GCA_022572805.1 Chloroflexota bacterium | reverse complement strand
CCGTTCAATAAGAAGCAAGTAATTGAATGCATGTCGGTTGACTTGGTAGCGTATCCTGATAAAATCGAGGTGAACGCTATCTTCCCGATACCATCTATCCTCCGCAATCAAAATTCCCATTCCACACCTGGAAGGGAATGATGACCTGCTCCATGTAGTCGACCCAGTCCTGCCGTTTGCCCGGCAACGTGCGGTACTCCCTTAGCTCGAAAAACATGTATGTCTCCTGCGATTAAGATTTGGGGATTTACTCATGCGGGGCTAATGTATTCGGCGCCACATACAGTGTCAACAAGACGCACGTCGACAAGGCCTTCATCCCAGCTTGAACACGAATACGCTGGAAACGATGTAAAGGCCGATTAGCAGAGTGGCCTCGATTGTTATGAAGCTGCGCGGCCTGGAACGTCCGTGGAAGATCAGCGCTACCGTGACCACCGCCGTCATCAAAATGGCGAACATGGCCGTCATGATGTGTACCTGCGAGATGGCTCCCCAGAGCGGCTGTCCAACCAGCGCGATGTCGTCCATAAGCAGGATGAAGCCCATATTGAAGAGGTTGCTTCCCAGCACACCGGTAATGGCCAGCTCCGGTGCGTTAATGCGTATGGCCGCAAAAGATGCCGCCAGCTCCGGTAGAGAGGTGCTGAAGGCCAGGAACTGCGTGCCCACGAAGCTGGCGTCCCACCCCATGGCGTGGGTGAGGCCGTCGCCGATCTGGGCTAACCAGAACGCTGCGCCCACAACTACCAGTGCCGCGAGAGCATAGATGAGAATAGACCTTCGGAGACTGACACCCTCGTAAAGCGGGAGTTCGCTTTCATCTTCCGGGGAGTCCTGCCGCCGCCCAATCACGTAGATCATGTACATGGATGCCAGAAATACCAGGAAGATTACGACGGAGAAGGGACTTATCGGCAGGCTGTTCAGGGCGCTGGTAGCGTCGTGGACGAACAGGGCAATTACCGCGATGGAAATTATCAATATTCCCAACGCGCCCACCGCAACCGACGTAGTGCTGACCCGGTTCAATATTGGGCCGTTGCGCCAATACAGGTCCAGCAGTCCGATTATCATCAGGTTGAATATGTTGCTTCCAAAGGCATCGCCGGCAGCCAGGTCCGGCGCATCGAACACCACGATAGAAGATACGCCGGTGCCGAGCTCCGGCAGAGACGTGGCTGTGGCCAGCAACACAACCCCCGCGAAGGACCGCCCTAGCCCCGTTTTGATGGCTATCACGTCTGCCGACTTGGCCAGGTAGTTGGATGCGAAGAGTATGAATAGCGCTGCTCCGGCCAACTGAAGCCACAGCAGTGTTATGGTCATTCTATTCTCCAGTGACGACGGGAATGCGCCCCGGCAAAACGACCCCGGTCTGACGGGGTCGTTCTTGCCACAGGCTTCGTTGTCGTTACAAGCTATTCAGTTAGAGTGGTGGCTGTCTACCAGCAGGTCCGTGCGGTCTCCCCACTTGTCCAGGAAGCGGCGGTAGTTTTTCTTGCTCAACTCGTCCCGCTCGCCCTCGGCCAACGCGGACCAGACTCGGTGCTCATGTAGCTGCACCGGCAGGCTGGTGTCCGCAACTATCTTATAGCCCTTGTCCTTGAATTGAAAGCTATAGTCCAGGTCCAGATTTCGGTAGAAGCGGAAGGTCTCCCTGGGAAGGCCAACATCCTTCAGCCTGGCCCTTCTGAACGCGAAACAATAAGCCTGCATCGCGTCCATAAAGCCTGATTCGCCTTCCCCATCGTGGAAGTGGTGCAGGTCGTTGGTGCGCAGGCCGAAGGGGCCGGTCACGCCGATGGTGCTGTCGCCAAGCGCATCTTCGATTGGCCCGAAGATGTCGCCGGATACCTCTACGCTGGTGTCCAACATGACCACCGTTTTGCCACGCGCCTGCTTTAGGAGAATGCTCTTGACCGCGCCCTCTCCCAACACGTGGTCGGTGTGAATGATTCGCAGCCTGGGCTCAACAGCAGCCTTTTCCTCCAGCCATCTGTCGGTCCCGTCAGCGGAGCCGTTGTCCACGACGACGACCTCAACATTCCTGTCGCCCACCCAGTTCAAGGCGCTGTCCAGGCACCGCTGAACGTCGCTCAGGTAGTTGCAAGCCACCATGCCGATGGTCAGCTCGGCGGCGTCCGGTTCGTCGATGAGGGATGGCACTTCGACTGAGGACGAGAAGCTGTGCCATGCCTCCTGGCGCTTCTCCCAGGCCGTCTTGGGCCGCACCCTCGTATCGCCCCTGGCATCCTGCACGACGTAGCCTTCTTCGCTCAGGGCGTTTCTGATGGCGTCTGCGTTCTGGTAGTCGTCTCTGGTCCGCTTGTCTGAGCGGTCGCTGACCTTCAGTTTCACTTCCTGCGGCACCTGGTATGCGCGTTCGCCTCTGTTCAGGTCCAGGCCGAGAATGTCGTCGAAGCTCTTCATGGCCTCCAGTTTCGCCTGGGGGGGCAGTTCGGAACGTACCATTTCCCACGTCAGGGCGAGGGCGCCGGGCAGGTCCAGATTGTCGTTGACCCTTTCCATGAACCGGCCATGCCATTCACTGATGTCAGCTTCGTTTTGCCCATTTTGGGAAGGCAGCATGGACCACTCCCACGCCATGTTACGCAGCCTGAGCAGGCCTCGTTGCGCCGCCTTCAAGGAGCTAAAGGTGAAGTTAAGTCTCGTGTTGTACCTGGCCGTCAGGCACAGGTATCGAAAAGCCAGTGGTTCGATGCCCTGGGATTCGATGTCGGACAGGATGTACGAGTTGCCCATGGATTTGGACATCTTCACGCCGTCGGCCAGCAGGTGCTGACCGTGGGTCCATATGTTGACCACGGGCTCCCCTGTGAAGCCTTCGCTCTGCGCTATCTCGCCCTCGTGGTGAGGAAAGATGTTGTCTACGCCGCCGGTGTGTATGTCAAATTTTCGCCCGAGGTACTTGATGGACATCGCCGAGCACTCGATGTGCCATCCGGGGAACCCGTCACCCCAGGGGCTGGGCCACTTCAAAAGCCTGCCGGGCTCGGCCTTCTTCCACAGCGTGAAGTCCCTGGCGTCGCGCTTCAGCGGGTCCACTTCCACGCGGACCGCCTCCAGTAGCTCGGCCGCCGCCTTATTGCCGGATAGCTTGCCGTAGCCGGGGAAGCTGCCTACCTCGAAGTAGACGTTGCCCTGCACCTCGTACGCCAGGCCCTTGCGCTCCAGCTCGACGACGATTTCCACCATCTCCTCGATGTGGTCTGTCGCCTTCGGGAACTCTTGTGCCGGCAGTATGTTGACCTTACTCTCGTCGCTGAGGAATCGTTCCGTGTAGAACTCGGCTATCTCCCCCGCGGTCTTGCCTTCGGCCAGGGCGGCGGCAATCACCTTGTCTTCGCCCCGCTCCAGCACCTCCTGCCGCATGTGGCCCACGTCTGTAATGTTCTTGATGTGGACCACCTGCAGACCCTGGGCAAGCAGCGCCCGACGAATCCAGTCCGCCATAAAGTACGATCGAAGGTTGCCGATGTGCGCGTCGCGGTACACCGTTGGTCCGCAGGTGTACATCTTCACGACCCCAGGCTCTATCGGGCGCACCTCATCGAATGTTTTGGTAAGGGTATTGAACAGCCGTAGCACGTGTTTCCTCCCAGCCCTGCTTCCGAATAAGGGCACGTGACAATTTTACCCTGCGCTTGCGGAGATGTCTAACCGCGTGGGGCCTTATACCGCCGATATTGGTCTTCGGCCATGTGCGCTTGTGACCTTGAATCGGGAATCCCCCGCCTTTCGCTTGCGCCGGATACCTGGATTCATGAAACGCAACAATAGTAATTTGCGACAGGTGTGCTAATATTGGCCCCGATTTGAGCCGTGGGGATAAAATTCGTGCTGCTACCTACGGCGTCAGGCTATTAAAGCCTACAGATACATAAACAGCGGAGACAACATGAGCAAGCTCTTCTCACCCATAGAAATCAGAGGCGAAACCATACCGAATCGGATATTTGTATCTCCGATGTGTCAGTACTCATCCGAGACAGGCGACGGAAAGTGCGGACAGTGGCATACGGTGCACTACGGCACCAGGGCCGTGGGTGGGGCCGGACTGGTCATGGTGGAGGCGACGGCAGTCCAGCCGGAGGGGCGAATCACGCATTGGGACCTGGGCCTTTGGTCCGACAGCCAGATGGAACCCCTACGGGAGGTGGTGGAAAGCATAGACAGCAGGGGCGGCACGCCGGCGATTCAGCTTGCCCATGCCGGACGCAAGGCCTCGCACACACGGCCTTGGGAGGGCGGCGCGTACCTGGGCCTGGAAGAGGGGGGCTGGGAGATTGTAGGCCCCAGTCCGCTGCCGTATGAGGAGTCCTGGGGAACGCCGAATGAGCTAAGCGTAGAAGACATAGACGCGGTGGTCGCGGACTTCGTTAGCACGGCCAAACGCGCCGTGGACGTGGGAATGCGGGCCATTGAGCTCCACATGGCGCATGGATACCTGGCCTGTGAGTTCCTGTCGCC
>JACZVF010000040.1 GCA_022572805.1 Chloroflexota bacterium | reverse complement strand
CGGCACCAACATGACCGACAAGCTGGCGCTGGGAGAGCTGGGCATTCGCGTCGCCAACAACGGCGGCGGGAACGCCATCGCCGTGTCCGAGCACACCATCACACTTATGACCAGCGTCTACCGTAAGATGCAGCTCCAGTACAACTCGGTCAGGTCAGGAGATTGGGCCGGCAACATCCGCAGCGACTGGATGTCGCAGGCCCACGAGATCGCGGGCAAGACGATCGGTATTATAGGCTTGGGGCGAATAGGCTCCAGGGTGGCCCGACGGCTTCAGGGCTGGGAGTGCGAGCTTCTTTACACCGACATAGAGCCCGCCTCTCCCGAGCTGGAGGCAGAGCTTCACCTGACCCGAGTTTCCCAAGAGGAGCTGCTGCGGAGGTCCGACATCGTGACCCTACACGTCCCCCTTAACCGCAGCACCACGAAGCTGATCTCAGACGCGGAGTTCGACCTCATGAAGCCCACCGCAGTGCTCATTAACGCGTGCCGGGGGCCTGTCGTGGACGAGGCGGCGCTGGTCCGCGCTATCAAAGAGAAGAAGATCATGTCGGCGGGCCTGGACGTCACCGAGGTGGAGCCCACGCCCACGGACAACCCGCTATTAGCCTTCGACAACGTGCTGATAACGCCGCACCTTGCTTCATTTGCTCAGGAGTCAACCGAGCGGTCGCGGCTGTTCGCCGTCAACAACACGACGAGGGTTGCGCTGGGGCAGGACCCCGAGTCCATAGTGCTGCCTGACTAATTCGCCGCCGGAGAAGCAAGTAACGGAGAGGCCCATCGTGACGCGATATTTCGGCATCGCTGAGCTGGCCATCGTGGTTTCCGATATCGACAAGGCCCAGCAGTTCTACGTTGACCTGCTGGGCTTCGAGCGCACGGACTTCGATTTCGGGAAACGCGCTTGCATCCTGAAAATCGGCGACCAGAGGTACCTGGGGCTTTGGGAGCCGGGCGAGTGGACCAGCGAATTCCTGTCGCCTGAAAAAACGGCTACGTACTTTGGCAATGCGTTGGCTCCCACACATCCCGTATTCGCCGTGCATGGGGACGACATTCAGGCGTTGGCCGACCGGCTGTCCAACGCGGGCTTCGAGATCGACGGCCCCATGCCTCACGGGGACGGCGCGCTGCACCTGTACGTGTCCGACCCAGACAATCACGCCCTCGAGTTTTGGGGCTGGCGTCCCGGCCACGAGCTTTCTGGATAACGAGCTACGGGCGTGATGGGTGGCGGAGGCCGTGGTAGGGGCTGGCGTTGTCTTGGCGAAACGGCCTTCCTTACCAAAACAGCAAACGGCATCATCGGCTACGCAGGCATATCCGCGAGCTCATCCTAAGGGTAGCTGACGCCGATTTTCTTCAAAACGTCCAGCGGACTTGAGTCCAGCAGCATGTTGGCCTCGTCGTCGTCCAGCCCCGCGCCTCGGGCAACCTTCAGTGCGAACTCCCTGGTAAGCAAGTCCTCAGGGGCGTGCGCGTCCGAGTCCAAGACTATCCCGGCCCCGGCCTCCTGCGCCGTCCGCACCACGTGACCGTTGGCAAACCCGTGACCGCGCCTGGCGGAGACCTCCAGGAAAATACCGTTCTCGGCGGCCTTCCTCGCATCATCAGACGTTATCAGGCCTGGATGGGCCAGAATGTCGACATGCATGGAGCTGACGGCGGCGTGGTTGGTGCCGGGCTCCACAGGCTCGACCACCGTCTCCCCGTGAACGTTGACCATCTTTGCGCCAAGAGCCCTGGCGTCCCTGGCCATCACGTCGATGTCGTCCACAGGCGCGTACGTAATCTCCACGCCGGGCAGCGCCAGGATATCCCAACGCCTGGAAGCCAGCTCGCAGTCCTTGACCAGGGTCTTGATGACGAACTCCAAATTGCCGGGTCCCACGTGGTCGGTCACCGCGATTACCTGGTAGCCGATGTGAACGGCCCGGCGGATAAGCTCCGTTGGGGCCAGCTCGCCGTCGCTCAAAAACGTATGCGTATGAAAATCAAACACTTTTGTGTCCTTAGCTAAGGGATTCTGCGCGGGCATATCAATACTTATTTCGAGCAGTCTAGACTACCCACAGGGCCTCCCCAATAGAGGGATTTTGCGCGGGTGGAGCCGCACACCATGTGAATCGGTCAGTCCGCCGGCATGGCTTCCTGGCGACGGTATTCTGCTTACGCGGTTCGTTACCTTTCGCGCGTAGTCTAGTCCACCGGCAAAGCTACCTCGGCCAACCTTTCCACGGCACGCACGGTCGAATCCGTGTCCTCAGCGGCCACGGACAGGACCAGGTAGTCCAGACCGGCCTCCTGGTAGCGCAGAAGGTCATCCCTGATGTCGTCCGGGCTGCCCGTGAGCAGGGTGCGGCTCCCATCTGGATTTCCGGCAGGCTCAAGCCAACTCAAAGTAGCACGCAGCGTGGCCTGCACCGAGCCGCGGCGGCGACCGTTGGCCTCGCACAGGTCGGCCAGTCGAGCCTTTTTCGTCTTTACCTCTTCCGGGGTCAGGCGGATACCATGCCACGCATCGCCTAGCCGCGCCGCTCTTCGCAACGCTAATGTACTGTTGCCACCAACCCAAATGGGCGGGTAAGGCGTCTGAATCGGCCTCGGGAAGAAGGTCATGCCGGAGATCTGAAAATGCTTCCCCTGGTAATTCGCCACATCCTGGGTGCAGAGGGCCTGGTACATCTCTATGTGCTCGTCGGTCTGCGCGCCACGGTGCTCAAACGACGCCCCCATGGACGCGAATTCCTCGGGCATCCAACCGACGCCCACGCCGAATATGGCGCGGCCTCCGGACATCACGTCCAACGTAGTCACCATCTTGGCGTTAAGCACCGGGTTGCGAAAGGGCAGCACCAGCACGCTGATTCCCAGCCTCACTCGATTAGTGGCTCCGGCCACGTAACTCAGCGTAGTCATGGCTTCGAGGACGTTCTGCGCCTCGGGGCTGGCCTTGCCCGGCCCATACATGTCCGGGTATCGCTCCGCCAGGTCACTGGGGAAGACCGTGCGGTCGCTGACCCAGACCGAGTCGTAGCCTGCCTCTTCGCTCGCCGTAGCCACTCGCTTGACGTAGTCGGCCTGCGCCTGTGCCGTAACGGCGGGCGTAACGGATGTGGTGAGCGCGATGCCTACTTTCATGATGAAGTTAACCCTCAGTTCGCCACGGGCTTACGCCTCAAGATGGGCCATGAGGTCGCGCATGGCCTGGCCCGTGTTGCCCATGTAAAAATCCGGGACCTCGTTGTCGTGGTTGACTTTCAGGGAAACGAAGACCGGCCCGGTGGCGCTCATGACTTCCGGCAACTGCGTCACCAGGTCCTCCAGGTTGTCGAACTCGAATGTCGCTTTGAAGCCCGCCTCCCGCGCCATGCCGGCCAGGTTGAACACGCCCGCGCCGGGAATGGGCTGCGAACCCGTGGTGAAATAGACGCCATCCTCGAACACGAAGTGCACCAGGTTCTCCGGCGCCATGCCTGCCGTGGTGACCAGCGCACCGAGATTCATCAGCAGTCCGCCGTCGCCGTCCAGGACCAGGACCTTCTTGTCGGGCTGCGCCAGTGCCAGTCCCAGGCCCACCGACGACGCCTTGCCCATTGCGCCGAAAATGGGCAGGTCTCGCTCCTTGTTTTTGGACACAGTGTCCCAGTAGCGGCTGGGGGTCATGGTGCTGACCACAAGCGCGTCGCCTCTGACCTCGCTTATGGCTCTGGCCGCGTCCAACGATGAAATCATTCTTTTGGATTCTCCTCGATACTTCCTCTTTTCGTCAGGGCACCGTATTCGTCCGCCCAAAACGTGACTCGCAGCAGTCCGAATCGCCTTATGCCCTCGGAATTGCATGGCTTGCCATAAGTCCGTACAAGGCAACACTGCCGGACAGGCGTCTACGCCCGACCTGACGGCCCTTCGTAGCGCATGTGGTCGGGCAGGGCGTCGGACAGGCCCAAGGCGTGTATGACTCGCTGCGCCACGAAATCGGCTACGTCTTCGATGGTCTTGGGCCTGAGGTAGAAGGGCGGCTCCGGCGGCAGAATGGTCACACCCAGTCTGGCCAGAGAGGCCATGTTCTCCAGGTGGATTGCGTTCAACGGCGTCTCCCGTGGGACCAGCACCAGCGGCCGCCGCTCCTTCAGGCACACGTCGGCTGCCCGGCGCACCAGGTTGTCGGACATGCCGTGGGCCACCGCAGCCACCGTGGCCATGCTGCACGGCACCACGGCCATCCCCCGCGTGGAAAATGTCCCGCTGGCGATGGGAGCCGTCAACTCTCCCGGCTGAAAGTAGGTGAATTCGCCCTTGTCTTGCCATCGCTCTAGACAGCTACCAAATGTCTCGTCCATCTCCTCCCGCCATACCATTCGGCCGGCAGACGACGCGGTGGCCATCACCGGCGTGTCCATCTCCAGAAGCATGTCGATGACTCTGCCGGCCAACATGGCCCCGCTGGCTCCTGTGATCCCCACCACGACCGGGCGTTTGTCTTGCGAAGTCAAAGCAAACCTCCGCCTATACCAGTAGCGCCAGGGCCGTGGCCACGAGGACCGATGTCGACACGTAGGCGTTCACTCTCATGAAGGCGATGCCCATGCGGGACGTGTCATCCGGGGTAATCAGGGTGTGCCTGTACGCCAGCATACCGGCCCCGACCGCTACGCCGATGTAAAAGGGCCACGCCAAAGAGGAAAGCACTCCGACTCCGATAAGGGCGCAGACCGCAAGTACGTCCAGAGTCTTGGACCAGCGAAATGCGGCGACTACCCCGAATCGGCTGGCCACGGAATGCAGCCCTTCCTTTATTTGGAAGTCGAAGCTCTGGGTATGGTAGAGAATATCGAAGCTTCCGGCCCAAAGCGCCACCGCCAGGGAGAGCAGCACGGGCGTCCACGTCAGGCTGCCGGTGACGCCGATCCAGGCCGCGGAAGGGGCTATAGCCAGCGCCCATCCCAATAGAAGATTGGACGCCCAGGTGAAACGCTTCGTGTATGGATAAAAGACCAGGTACGCTGCGGCGACAGGCGCAAGGGCCAACGCCATGATGTTCAGCCGTGAGGCCGCAAACATGAATACGGCAAAGGCTACCAGAGTCAGCGCTACCATATCCGAGGTCTTGAGCAGTCCCGCAGGCAGGTGGCGTGCTGCGTTTCTGGGATTCCTGGCGTCGATATTGCGATCGACAATCCTGTTCGCCGCCATTCCCACTGTGCGCGCTCCCATCATGGCGACTGTGATCCAGATGAACTGTGGCAGGGTGGGCAGTCCTCTTGCCGCCAGGATCATGCCCGTGTAAGCGAAGGGCAGGGCGAAGAGGCTCTCCTGGTAGCGTATGGCCCCGAGAAAGAGGTTCAGCTTTCTGCCTGCCGCCAGTGGCATGCTTGCCGCCGTCATATGCCGTAGTCTCCCCACTTGCCGTCTACCAGCCGCCTTATTTCGTCGGACATTACGATATCAGGCGGCCACTCTCGCTGAAATCCATCCATGGGCCCCTTGGCGGTGGCGTCTATGCCCATCTTGGTGCCGTACCTGGGCCTGGCCGACGCCTGCTCCAGGTCGTCCAGAGGGCCTTCCGTGAACAGTATATCTCTGCCTGGGTCCAGGTTGGTGGCCACGCGCCACGCCACCTCGGAGACGTTTTGCACGTCCACATAATGGTCGACTACTACGATGGTCTTGGCAAGCATCATCAGGCCGAGACCCCAGAGGGCGTGCATGACCTTGCTGGCCTGGCCGGCGTACTCCTTTTTGATTGAAACGATTACCAGGTTGAGGAAGATGCCCTCCGCAGGCATATTGATGTCCACCAATTCGGGCAGCGTCATCTGCAATGCGGGCAGCATAATGCGCTCGCTGGCCTTGCCCATGAAGTAGTCCTCCTTGGGAGGCCTGCCCACGAAGGTCGTCGGGTATATGGGGTCCTTGCGGTGGGTGATGGCCGTCAGGTGAAAGACCGGGTAGTCTTCGGCCAACGAGTAGTATCCGGTGTGATCGCCGAACGGCCCCTCCGACCTCAGCTCCCCGGGCACCACGTATCCCTCCAACACGAACTCGGACTGGGCAGGCACCTCCAGGTCGACGGTCTTGCAGCGCACCATCTCCACGGCCTCGCCTCTAATGACGCCCGCCACGCCAATCTCGTCCATATCCGGCGGCAGAGGCATGCTGCCTGACCACATCGTGGTAGGGTCTCCGCCCAGCGCCACAGCCACCTCCATCCTCTCCTGGCCCTTCTCCTCGCTAATGCGATAGTGCCGCGCGCCCACCTTATGGCTCTGCCAGTGCATCCCCATAGTCCGGCCATCGTATATCTGCATTCTGTAGATGCCGACGTTTCGCCGTCCGGAGTCCGGGTCGCGGGAAATGACCAGCGGCAGCGTGATGTAGCGGCCCCCATCAAGAGGCCAGCACTTTAGCGCCGGAAGCATGTTCACGTCGGCTTCATCGCCGGTGAGCACGACGTCCTGGCATGGCCCACTGCGGACGGTTTTCGGCTGCGAGCGGGCCAGACCCGCCAGCTCTCCCAATGTGCGCAGCTTGTTCACGATGCCGGTGGGCGGCGTCTGCGCCATGCCGATTATCTGCCTCACGCGGTCGGTCAACTCGTCTATGTGGTCGACTCCCAGCGCCCAGGCCATCCGCTGGTGAGAGCCGAAGAGATTGATGACGAGAGGGATGTCGTAGCCATCAACGTTCTCGAACATCAGCGCGGGGCCGCCCGCTGCGATCACGCGATCGGTAATTTCCGTGATCTCCAACTCGCGGCTGACGGACGCTTTGATTCGGCGAAGTTCGCCCTTGGATTCCAGAAAGGATATGAATTCCCGCAGGTCTTTGAACCTCATAGGCTACTCCGGCGGCTTTCCAGCAAGTCTGAGACCTGTGGACGAGATGTCGCTGCGGAACGCCGACTCCGGCACCTGTCGGAACATCTTCCCGAAATCAGCGGGTACGTCTACCTCGGCGACGGTGTGGAAGCCTTTGGCGTCGGCACGGCCGGCCACCAGGAAACTGCATCCCAGGGACCGCATCTCCTCCAGCGCCAGCAGCAGTTTCGACTTTTGCCCACCGTAATATCGCGGGTCCACAATACGAACGGCGGTGTCCCATCCGATAACGAAGGTGCTGCCCGGCAGAATGCGCGCCTTTTTGTAAAAAACCGGGACGCCCGTGAGGATGATCGCACGCTTGCCTTTGAACTGGGCAACCCTGGCGCGGACCTCATCCTCGGCGAGGGGTGGCTTGTCTACGTTGGCGACCGACAGCTCAAAGCTGACCCGCGCCTTGAGAATATCCGACGCAGCGTCGGCCAGGTCCTCGTGCCCCTGGTGAAGGGGGTTGAAAGAGCCCGGCAGCACGCCGCCCTGGGTAGGCGCGTCGGCAGACATGGCGCCGTCGGGGTAGACCGTGGCTACGTCCACATGGCCCGCCATCAGCGCCGCAACGGGGTCCTGGTACAGGGTGTGCACCGCCTCTATCCGTTCGGCGTCGTCCAGGGCAACGGGCACCTCGACGTACCCGCCTGCGGCATCGACCAGCGACCGTAGCACAAGCCGACTGGCAATCTCGTCCTCGCCGTCCCTGTCACGAAGGCCTTTGTTAAACGTCAGGCTGTAGGTGCGCACGCCGTCGGCGCCCCACGACGCGACGTGGCAGCGGTGGTCACCTCGTTTGGGCCTGTCCGTGGCTATGGTGGCCGTGCAGGCCACACCAACAACCGGCATGTTTCCTTCGCGCAGGTGAACGGCCCGCTTATACGCCGCCCGGGCCATGTCCTTGGCGGCGTCCAGCGAAACAAACTGGTCCGGTTCATGACCAACGAGGTCAACAAACGCGGACGAGGAGTAGGGCACCGTGATCTCCAGCACTGTACGGGACGCTCCAGCCACACCTAGCAGCCATGCGATGGCCTGGGTGCCGGCGCCCGCCACCGCAATCACCGCCTGCGCGGGGTCGTCGTGTATTTTCTGGACAATAGCCCTGATCTCGTCGTTCATTATGTGGGTGAGATTTGCCCCATACAGACTGGCTTCAGCAACTAATATAATGGCCCGCCAAATTGACTGCAACAGATGGCCCATTGCACGACAGGCGATATAACCGGCGAATGGAGGTCTGGCGGCTAGTGTGTTTCCCTATAATGGGCGACGACCTCCCGGATGCCGTCTTCCAGGGACACCTCCGGAGACCATCCCAGATTGGCCTTGGCCCTGGCGTAATCCAGACTGGACCTTTCCACCTCGCCGGGCCGTACGGGCGCATACCTGGGTTCCACTTCGGAGCCGATGGCCTTTCCGACAGCCTCGAATACCTGGAGGTCTGTGATCTCCGTGCCGCCGGCCAGATTATAGGTCTCATTATCGCCGGCCTCGCCGATGGCCAGCACGTTGCCCCTAACGATATCGGCTACATAGACGTAGTCGCGGGTCTTGGAGCCATCGCCAAAGATGGTAGGCTGGATGCCCTCCACAAACTGCCTGGTGAATATGGAGATTACCCCCGCTTCGCCTTCAGGGTTCTGCCGTGGGCCGAAAACATTGCCGTAGCGTAGTATCTTGTACTTCAGTCCGTTGGCGTGGGCGAACATACGTATGTAGCCCTCGACCGCATGCTTGGAAGCGCCATAGGCGGATTCCGGCAGCACGGGATGGCCCTCATCCATGGGAAGGTACTTGGCGCCTGCGTAAACAGCGCACGTGGACGCGAAGACGATGCGCGCCGACTCGTGCTCCACGCAGGCCCTGAGCACGTTGATGGAGCCCAAGATATTCACAGTCGCGTCGCGAATAGGGTCCGACATGGAGAGCCTGACGCTGGTCTGGGCGGCCAGGTGGCACACGACGTGAGGCTTGACACGGGCGAAAACCGCGCGGGTAGCGTCGTAGTCAGTGATGTCGATCCGGTGGAAGTCGGCTTGAGGATTGAGGTTAGCTTGAGAACCGGTGGACAGATCGTCTATGACGGCTACTTCATGCCCCGCGTCGATAAGCGCGTCGACCAGGTGGGAACCGATAAACCCGGCGCCGCCCGTTACCAGTAACTTCATCGCAGCAGTTGGCACAGCGTTAGGCATGGCGTCGCTTCAATCCTTCTTGGGCCCGTCCATGACCGCATGGCATGGCTGGATATCGCGCCCTGGCTGGGCATGTTAAACGCAAAGACCCACCGCGAGACCTGAAACATCATGGGCGCGCTCAAAGCAGGTTGGTGAGCCTGTTTCGTAGCACCATTCGTATAAACGAAAGTAGTATTGCGCTCAGCAGCACGAACAGCACCAGGTTCCACTCGAACCCCTGGATTAGAAGCGCAAGCGCCGTCCCCGCGGCCGGCGGATGCTCGGTATTCGTGACCACCATCAGCAGGATGCTCAAGCCCAGTGACAACGCCGCCATTGCATCGAAGATGATATTATTTTGGCCCACAATAGGGTCTAAAAAAGCGGAATGAAGGAGCAGGCTCAACGCTCCCCCGATTAGCACGGCAACGAGATGGCCGCCAATGACTTTCCTGGGCGTGGCGGCTATGCTGTCGGGCACCACGAACACGATGAATGCCGACGATGCGACGGCGGCCACCACGACCGCGTTGAGTACGGCATCATCAATCAGTAGGATAATCAGGAGGGCCAGGGTGGCCAGACCGCACTGAAAGACGTACTGGGGGGCACGGCTAAACGCCCTGCGGTCCCAGAGCCTTCCATGAATGGAATTAATGAGGCTATGCCAACCGGACTTAGCAGGGCCGGTCCCTAGTTTCATATGCACGTCATCTTTATTCTGGCGGTCGGCATAATGCCCATGCCATGAACGTTACAACAAATACCCTACGCCTTCAAGGAGATTCCAAATTCCTGGCCGAGACGGCGATTGACAATGATTTTGGCGCCGCTTAGAATCGCTGAGATGGCCTCGTATTCGCTCATGCTTTCGGATTTGTCAGCTGCCGCGCACAGGCACAGGTCGAGGTTGAGGCGCGGCAAATCGTCACGAATCCAATAAAGGCGTAGATTGCGCGAATCCTGGAAGCCCAAGCCCGCAGACAGGGTGATCCGTCATCCGCGTGAGGAAGACATTCGGCCGATTCGGCTGACGGTTACCACCCGCAAAGCCCCATCCAAGTTCACGGCTACCCCGTTGCTGATGGTCTATATTTTCCTGGGCCTGATAACCATCGGCACCGTACTGCTGCTCCCACCCTATACGCATCACGGTGCGGGCTTTACCCCAATCATGACAGCCGTATTTACGTCTGCCTCGGCAATAACCGTGACCGGGCTCGTGGTCGAAGACACCGCGCTCTACTGGACGCGTATCGGGCAGGTAATTATTCTGGGCCTAATCTACATTGGCGGACTGGGCTTCATGACCATCGCTACCTTCATGATGATCCTTATCGGCCAAAGAGTTACGCTGGCCCAGCGGCTTCTGGTGCGGGAAAGCCTGATGATAAACCAGCTTGGCGGCATGGTGCGCCTTACCGTGGGCATAGTCATCGTGGCAACTCTCATTCAGGTGGTCGGCTTCTTGGTGCTGTTTGGGCGTTTCTACTTCCTGTACCCACTTCCGGAAGCCATATGGCAGGCCGTATTCCACGCCGTCTCTTCGTTCAACGGCGCCGGCTTTGTCGTTCTCCGGGAAGCAGACCAGCTCCTGGCCTTCAGAGGTGACGCCCTGGTGATGGGAACCATGGCCGCGCTCATCTTCATTGGGGCTCTGAGTTATCTGGTTATCATCGATGTTGTGAAGCTCAGGAAGTTCTCTCTTTTCACACTCAACACCAAATTAGTACTGGTGATGACACTGGCGCTCAGCGTCATATCCATTACCGGATTCCTGGTGACTGAGTACAGCAACGTCGAAACCTTGGGCACGCTGTCCGTTACCGACAAGCTTATCGCCTCCGTATTTCAGGGCATAAGCCTCCGGAGCGCGGGCTTCACCATCGCCGATCTCAGCTACGCGAACCCGCACTCCAATATCCTTACATCGGCCTTAATGTTGATAGGCGGCGCGTCCGCCTCCGTGGCCGGAGGTCTTAAGGTGAACACACTGGCCATAATTCTGCTCAGTGTTGTTGCGCTAATTCGCGGACGCAACCACGCGACGGCCTTTGGACGAGAATTGCCGGCGTCGCTGGTTCAGAGGGCCCTGGTCGTAGGCGCAGTGTCACTCGCATTCATGTTTTTAGTGGTGTTCCTGTTGACCATATCAGAGGGTAAGGCGCAATTGGACGCAATACTGTTCGAGGCAGCATCAGCCTTCGGCACGGTGGGGCTTAGCATAGGGCTGACACCGGACCTTTCCGTGGTAGGCGAGTGGGTTATAATCACCACCATGTTCGTGGGTAAGCTGGGACCTCTGACAGTGGGTCTTACCATGGCGCAAAGGGCGGGACGGGACCTGTACAGGTACCCACAGGAAAGAGTTACAATAGGTTAATTAATCAGGATATTTAGGTGAAGCTAATATGAAAAAGCAGGTGGTTGTGGTCGGACTGGGGCGCTTCGGATCCAGCGTTGCTACTTCTCTGTATAACCTCGGTCACGACGTACTCGCCATGGACAAGGATGAGGCCAAGGTCCAGAACATGATGGGCCAGGCCACGCACGCACTGACGGGAAACGCGACGGATGAGCACGTCTTCCGGGAGTTGGGCATACCGGACTACGACGTGGCAATCGTGGCCATCGGTTCGGATATGGTGTCCAGCGTAATGGCCTCTGTGCTGCTGAAGACTATGGGCGTCCCCTACATAGTGGCGAGGGCGCACGACGAGTTGCACGGCAACACGCTGGAGCGCATCGGCGTAGACCGCGTGGTGCACGCCGAGTCCGAGATGGGCGTTCGCCTGGCCCATACACTGTTCAACCCAAACGTTAAGGAGTACCTGGAGCTAACACCAAACTTCGGCATCAGCAAGATACTCGTCCCCAACAGGTACGACGAGATGAGCCTAAAGGAGCTTGGGTTCTCCAGTCCTCGGGACAAGTACGGCCTGGCCGTGCTGGCCATACGCCGCGGCAAAGAGATTACCCTCAACCCGGATGGCGATGATCGCCTTCGTGCGGGAGATGAGCTGGTGCTGGCCGGAAGGGACGACCTGCTGGACAGCCTCGACACTTAAGCGTTCCGTCTATATATTGAACAGGCAATTGGCCTGGGAGGGCAGGGCCATGGACATCTCATCCGCACTGGTAGCGGTGCGAGGCGACGCCAACGAAGATGAAACTGTTAGATTGGCCGGTGAGCTGCTTAACAGCTCCAAGAGTACGATGTACATCCTGTACGTCATCGAGATGGAGCGCGGGCTGCCCCTGGACGCCGAGGTCGGCGCATCCACGGCCAAGGGCGAGCAAGTCCTCAAACACATGGAGGAAATAGCCAAGCGATACAAATGCAAGACGGAGGCGCACATGCTCCAGGCAAGACAGGCGGGCGGCGCTGTAATCCAGGAGGCAGTAAATAGAAAAGTTGATGCCATATTGATAGGCATGCCCTACGACGGACGATACGGCGCCTTTTCAATGGGCGACACTGTTCCGTACCTGCTAAAGAATGCCCCGTGCCGCGTCATTTTATGCCGGGACGCGAGGCCTCTCCGCACAGCTAATGAAGCAGTCCGCTAAGTATATTCCCGTGATGTTCGTCGGCCGGCGTAACCATGGTCACCAGGTCTGAAGCACCAGGCCAGGGGCCATCCATAACCATCATAATGGGGTGCGGTAGACTGGGCGCCTCCATCGCCCACAGCCTGATGCAACTGGGCCACCGCGTCTACATCATGGACACCGAGG
This sequence comes from Chloroflexota bacterium, assembly GCA_022572805.1. GTDB lineage: Bacteria > Chloroflexota > Dehalococcoidia > Lucifugimonadales > JADFKI01 > Casp-Chloro-G4. The sequence continues at coordinate 3,831 of JACZVF010000040.1, read as the reverse complement.
CCAGCAACTTCGACAGGCTGCGGTTGGAGCCTGTGCAGTCCGGAATCATTTCCCCGATAATCGGCGACGGCACGGTCTACGCCGACCTCCACAAAACACCTATCCGAGACGCGCAGGTGTTTATAGCTGTTGCCGGCAGGGACACGCAGAACGCGCTCGCTGCGCAGATCGCGAAGCATATCTTCGAGGTGCCCACCGTCATCTGCCGGATGAACGACCCCGACCGACAGTCCATGTTCCAGGAGCTGGGGCTGCAGGCCATCAGCGGTATCATGCCGTTGACGGACCTGGTGGTCGAGGCGGCTAGAAACTGATGTATGCAATTATCGTTGGGGCAGGCAGGTCCGGACTGTCAATTGCGAGCTGGCTTCTGAGTGGGGAGCACGAGGTCACCGTGGTTGACAGGTCCGCCGCAAAGTGCGAGTCTTTGGAGGACCTGCTTGGCGGTGTGGCCGTCCTGGGAGACGGAGCCGAATACGGGGTTCTTGCCAAGGCAGGCGCCAATCGCGCCGACGTCGTGGTCGCCGCAACGGGTATGGATGACGTGAATCTCGTGACGTGCCAGATGGCCATGCATAGGTTCGCGGTAACCAGAACTGTTGCAGTGATACAAAATCCCGAATACCAACAACTTTTCGAGACGCTGGGGATCAGCACCGTGGTAAACGCAACCAAGATGGTCACGGACAACATACGGAACGCGTTGTCAGAAATCCACTAATTATGGCCATGGCCGCGGTCTCAGGATTTGCCGAATGAAGATGCGCCTATCTTACCTGGGCCCCGAGGGGACCTACACTGAGGAGGCCGCAACCAAGTACGATCCCTGTGCCGACCTCGTGTCCTGCTCCACGATAACTGCGGCGGCTACGGCTGTCGTGGCGGGCGAGGCTGACGAGGCTGTGCTGCCCATCGAAAACAGCCTGGGCGGCGCCGTAGCCGAGACATTGGACCTGTTGATTCACCAGTCCGAGTTGCAGATACGCAGCGAAATAGTCTTGCCCATTCACCACTCCATAATGGCCAAGCACGACACCAACCCCGAAGATGTCACGGTGGTCTACTCCCATCCACAGTCGCTGGCCCAGTGCAGGGGCTACCTGGAGCGCAATTACCCCAATGCCCGCCTGGTCGCCTCGTTGAGCAACTCCGCGGCCGTTGGGGAGATGCAGTCCAGTGAAGAGACGGCTGCGGCAATCGCAGGCCGGCGGGCGGCAGCGCTTTACGAAGCCCACACCCTGGACCAGGACATCGAAGATAACCACAGCAACGCCACTCGGTTCGTCGTGATGGGCCACACCGACCACAAGCCCACCGGCACCGACAAGACCTCGCTGTGTTTCGACTTCGACTCGGATGCCCCAGGAATTCTGGTGGTAGCGCTGGGCGAATTCTCCAACAGGAACATTAATCTCAACAAGATAGAGTCTCGACCCACACGGATGGGGTTGGGCCGGTACATTTTCCTTGTGGACATCGACGGGCATCGGCAAGACGCCAAGGTGGTAGAGGCGCTGGACGCCTTGAGGAAGCACGCATCCATGCTAAAGGTGCTGGGCTCCTACCCAAGAGAGGTCTCGTCTTCGATTTAACATCGCCTACATCCCGCAGGCAACATTAGAACAGGCCCGGCATTGAACGCCGGGCCTGTTCTATCGGGTCCCTTATCGGTCCACTGGAGCGGGCGTGTCAGGCCCGCTCTTTAGCCGTCTCGTCCTGGGTTTTCATGTCTTGGGTATTCATGTCCTGGCCGTTAACCTCTGCGCCGTCCTGCGCGCCTCGAATCCGGGCGCTCACCTGCTCCACGGCAGGGCCAACTCTTTCGCGCACACTCTCGACGGCGGGAGCTATTTTTTCTTTGGCCGACTCTACCGTCGGTCCGACTCGCTCCCTCATGCTGGCGGCCATTTCATCGGCTCGCGTGCGCCACGACTGGCTGCGCTCCGCCAGGTCCGACCTGGTTTCGGAGCCCGTTTTGGGCATCAGCAGCGTCGCCGCAAGAGCGCCTATTACCCCTCCGAGAATGAATCCTAACGTGAATGATCCGCCACTGTCGTTGTTATCTGCCACGATTTTACCTCCTGTAGCGCTTACTCCTGCTTCTTGCGGCCCCTCAGGAAGGCCGCGACTTTCCCCAGACCGAAGGCGACGCCTGAGCCTCTGGAGGCGGGCCTCACTATATTATCCTGCACCGAGGTTATCATCTCCTCCGTAGTTCTCACGATTCGCCGCACGGAACCTATAGCCTGAGATACTTTGCGGTAGGTGAACAGCACTGCCGCCAGTAAGGCCAGCAATAACGCCAGCAATATGATGTCTCGAAAGAGGCCAACGTATGTTGCTATCGCTTCGACGGTCTCAGGCACCATGTATCGGCTCCCGCGTATTTATGATTTTATCGTAGCATGCCGCACTAACGGCATCAATGCGCCGACTGACATCCTTGTGGGTATCGGCCCTTCGCTGCAGCCGCAAATTTCCGGCAACCGGCGCGTATAAAGGTCCTAATCGCCGCTATTGCCGCTAGAGGTAAGCCATCGCCTGCGGGTCGAACCAAGAGCGCGCCGCCCGGCAATCCGAACGACGCGCTCTACTACTACACAGGGATGTACATCACGTTCGGCGCTACGGCTGAATCAGCATCCTAACGAACCCCGCGGGGTCCTTGCGTTGGGTAATAATGGTGTGGTTCCGAGTTTCTGCCCAAACGATTACGTCGTAGGTATTCAACACATCCGGGATGACGACCTCGACGAATGACTTGGAGTCCTGGCTAATCTGCTCAGTCAGCGCCGCGATGATGCCGGCGCAGGTCTTCCCCGTGCCGTCGATCACGACCCAGCCGCTGTCGGAGGCGCCGTTGGCCCCGCTGGCGCCGTTGCCGCTGGCAACCGGGGTGGCGTCGTAGACGTTTACCTCGCCGGTCAGACGCATATCCAACTGGCGCTTGAACTCGGCAACGGCCTCCCAGTCCACCCGGGAGTCCCGGTCCCCCTTGGTGCAGGCGGCGCCACGCACGCCAACGATGTCGGGATTGATTCGGGCCAGCTCGTCCAGGTCCTTGATGTTCAGGTGCCCGGACAGGGCCGTGCTCATGCCGGCTTCCTTGCCCTCCAGCACCATCTCTTTCAGCTCATCCTCGCGGACGAAGTCGAAAAGGTTTCGGCCGTCCTTGGTCAGGGTATCCAGCAGCCATCCGTCGCACCTGGTCTCCTTCGCCAGCTTGTTCATGTAGTGCGGCTCCAGGCCACCGTACAAGGTGTTGTCGGCGAAAATGCAGCCGATGAGCTTGGTGTCGAACCCGTCCAACACCTCTCGGCAGGCACTCAACGTCTCCACCGCAGCGGCGTACTCAGTCTTCATGAAGCCGACCTTGACGGAGGTCGCTTTAAGGACTCCAGCAGTGTAAACGGCCATGGCCACTGTGCCAATCTGGTTGGGCACCACGCCCAGCGTCACGCTGGCGTGCCGGTCCATGGGGATTGCGTTTCGAACGTCTCGCACCACATGCGGATGCGCCGAGCCAACCATTGCTTCCTGAAGGTTCTTGACATCCACGATGTCGGCCCCGCCCTTCAGCGCTTGAAGTGCTTCTTCCAGGTTCTGAACGCTTACCATAAGAATCATCGTGTTTATCTCACCAAAATCTAGATTTTCTTTAGGGCCTCTTCGACGTCCTGCTTTACCTGGGCCTTGATGTCGTCGGTGAAATTGATGTGCGGCTGCCGCACATGCCCTCCGGCCATACCCATGAGCTCACCCCAGTACTTACACAGTGGGGCGGGCAGGGCGCCGTTGGCCATCTCCACGGTGCGCTTCCACCACTTGTCC
>JACZVF010000240.1 GCA_022572805.1 Chloroflexota bacterium | reverse complement strand
GCCGTGTGCCGAGAACACCACCGTGGAACCTTCGGGAATGTCCTCCACGTCCTCGACAGTGATTGCGCCCTTCCTCTCGAGAGACCGGACCACGTAAGGGTTGTGGACTATTTCATGCTTTACGTAGACGGGTGCGCCAAATTTCTCAAGCGCCAGCTCCACGATGTCGATGGCACGGACCACGCCGGCGCAGAATCCACGGGGCAGGCCGATGTACACTTTCATTGACTATCTCCTGGAGGCATCGCCTGTTAGTTTGGGGCCTGGAAAGCCAAGATTCAGATGCAAACTGACGCGAAAATTGTACCACAGTCACTTTGACGTTCGCATGCATGAATCGGTTTTCCATTCGGGCATCCCGCCGTGTATACTACTGTCTTATTCACGCCGCGCCCGTCATCATTGGCCGTCAATTCCGGCCATCATCGACGGTCGCCACAAATGGAGTTATCGATAAATGAGACTGGCCGAGCGCATGAGCCTCCTGGGCACCGAAACAGCATTCGAAGTTCTGGCGAAGGCTCGGAGATTGGAGGCGGAGGGCAAAGACGTTATCCACCTTGAGATTGGCGAGCCGGACTTCGCCACTCCCGCGAATGTAGTGCAGGCCGGAGTCGATGCCCTGAACGCCGGTGACACTCATTACGGACCATCCCCCGGGTTTCCAGCGGTGCGAGACGGTATAGCGGCCGAGGTATCCAAGACCCGTGGGATCTCGGTCACGGGCGACAACGTGGTGATAACACCTGGTGGCAAGCCAATTATGTTTTTCACCATGCTGGCCCTGGTGGATCCCGGCGACGAGGTGCTCTATCCGAACCCCGGCTTTCCCATTTACGAGTCCATGATAAAATTCACAGGCGGCGTGCCCGTGCCAATGAAGCTGCACGAGTCCCTGGACTTCAACATCCGAATTGACGAGGTCGCCGGCCAGATAACCGACAAGACCAAGCTGATGGTCGTAAACTCGCCGAATAACCCTTGCGGCAGCGTGATCTCCAATGACGACCTTAAGGCCCTGGCCGAGCTGGCTCAGGAGCACGATATCACAGTTCTTTCGGACGAAATTTACATTCGCTTCCTGTACGAAGGCGAGCACCACAGCATCTCGGCGTTTCCCGGCATGCGGGAGCGCACTATTATACTGGACGGCTTCTCCAAAACGTACGCCATGACCGGCTGGAGGGCAGGCTATGGCGTGATGCCGCTGGAGCTGGTAGAGCCCATATCCCGTCTGGTTACCAACAGCGTATCCTGCACGGCGAGCTTTACCCAGGCGGCGATGCTGGAGGCCATTCAGGGACCACAGGGGGACTCCTACGATATGGTGTCGGAGTTCAAGGCCCGCCGCGACGTCATTGTCGACGGGCTCAACGAGATACCCGGCATTCGATGCGCCAGGCCCAAAGGCGCGTTCTACGTCTTTCCCAATGTGGAGGACACGGGCATGGCCAGCCAGGAGTTCGCAGACCTGGTCCTGGAAGAGGCCGGAGTGGCTTGCCTCGCCGGAGAGGCGTTCGGCGATTACGGCAAGGGATTCGTAAGGTTCTCCTTCGCCAACTCCACGGAGAACATCGAGAAGGCGTTGGAGCGCATCGACAGGTTTGTCAAGAGCCGCATCTAGCCGGTCGGCAAACGCCACCGGAATGTTCTGGACCTGTTGCCTCGGCCGGCACAGTCCTAGTCCTTGATTAGCTTTACGATTAGTGGCGCCGTCATCAACACGAGAATGGCTGCCCAGACGCGTTAGTTGTTCCACCCCACACGTTTATTTCATTACCTGGATACGGCCTTGATATCGGCCGGTGAGCGACGGAATCCATAGTGGACGGCCCGTCGTTACAGTCGACCGGGCCGCTATACCGGCTATAATAAAGCCATACACTACTGTCCTAACCCGGGAGGCTGGATGCGTAAGTTCAGGTTGGCGCTGGCACAGATAGACGTTGCCGTAGGCGACCTCGAAGGCAACGCCAAAAAGATCATCGAGTACATCGGCCGGGCACGGGAGGTTGGGGCGGACCTGGTTGCGTTCCCGGAGATGGCGATACCTGGTTATCCTCCGGAGGACCTTCTCTTCAAGCCGCAGTTCATCCGGGAAAACCTGGCCCGCCTGGAGCAGATAACCGCCGCGTCCAAGGGCATAGCCGTCGTGACCGGATTTATCGACTCCGACAGGGACGTCTACAACGCGGCCGCGTTCATCTATGACGGTCAGCTCATTGGCAAGTACCACAAGATGTACCTACCCAATTACGGTGTCTTCGATGAGGACCGCTACTTCAAGACCGGAACGAAGTGCCCCGTCTACACCATCAACGGCACGCCCGTCGGTGTGAACATATGCGAGGACATCTGGTACGCCACCGGCCCCACGGTGGTCCAGCGGGCCGCCGGCGCGGAGCTTATCGTGAACATCAACGGCTCTCCCTTCCACGCGGGCAAACGTAGCTTCCGCGAAAAGATGCTGGCGACCAGGGCTGCCGACAATGGCCTGTTCGTGGCCTACGTCAACCTTGTGGGCGGGCAGGACGAGCTGGTCTTTGATGGCGACAGCATGATTTACGACCCCGAGGGTGAGGCCGTTGCCCACGCCAGCCAGTTCAGGGAGGAGCTGCTGGTAGCCGACCTGGACGTTGAGTCGGTATTCCGCTCTCGGTTGCGGGACCCCCGGCCTCGCAAGGAACGAGACCGCATGCTGGACGAGATAGGCACCCCTGTGCTGGTCGACGTTTCAGGCTACTCCGCCAATGGCGAGAAGCCTGATATTCCTGAACAGGACATCGCTGCCTTCGATGAGGTCGGTGAGGTCTACGAGGCGCTGGTCCTGGGGACTCGGGACTACGTGCGCAAATGCGGCTTCAGCAAGGTGCTGATTGCCCTGTCGGGCGGCATCGATTCGACCATTGTGGCCGCCATCGCAGTGGACGCTCTGGGCAGCGAGAACGTAGTGGTGATCGCCATGCCGTCCCGATACTCTTCGGAGGGCAGCGTATCGGACGCCAAGACCCTGGCCGACAATCTGGGCATAGAGATGTGGACGGTGCCGATAGAGGAGCCCTTCACCGCGTTCCTCAACACGCTCAGCCCTCACTTCGAGGGCACCGAGTGGGGTGTCGCCGAGGAGAACATACAGTCCCGTATTCGCGGCAACCTCATCATGGCCATGTCCAACAAGTTCGGATGGCTGGTGCTGACCACCGGCAACAAGAGCGAGATGGCAACCGGCTACGCGACCATCTACGGCGACATGGCCGGCGGATACGCCGTCATTAAGGACGTGCCCAAGATTCTGGTGTATGAGCTGTGCAGGTACCGCAATAGAGTTGCAGGCAAAGACCTCATACCACAGACCGTAATCGACAAGCCACCCAGCGCCGAGCTGCGCCCGGACCAGGTCGACGAAGACAGCCTGCCGCCCTATTCGGTGCTGGACCCTATCCTCAAGGCCTACGTGGAAGATGACCTGAGCTATGACGAGATCATCGGCCTGGGTTACTCGGAGGAAGACGTTAAGCGGGCGATCACCCTGGTGGACCGCAACGAGTACAAGCGTCGGCAGGCCCCGCCGGGCATCAAGATCACGCCGCGCAACTTCGGACGCGACCGGCGCATGCCCATAGCCAACCGCTACAGGCCGTTTTAGTCGGCCCGGCTCCCACGGGCTCCTACCGCGCCAGCCTTCGCAGGCCCGCCGACACCAGATCTACCAGCAGGACCAGCAGCAGGTAATAGACCAGCAGCAGCGTTATCTCGTCGTACTGGAACCAGCTCATGCGCAGCCGGAACTCGTGTCCGAGCCCGCCCGCCGCCACGAAACCAACCACTACGGTCGTCCTGATTATTACTTCCCACCGGTATAACAGGTACCTCAGGAACTGAGGCAAGGCCTGGGGTAGAATCCCGTAAACCAGCATCTGGAATTTGCCTGCCCCGGCAGACCGCAAAGCCTGCGCAGGACTGGTGTCCAGGCCCTCCACAACCTCGGCTGACAGCTTGCCAAGTATGCCGTAGTTGTGAATTGCCAGAGCGACGGCGCCAGGGAGTATTCCCGGCGACAGCATGAATACAATTATCATTGCCCACAGCAGCTCGGGCACGCTGCGGGAGAATACAAACATCCCTCGCACTACATGGAAAGCTACCCTGCCCGCCCTGCCGCCAGTGCCCGCCAGCTCGCCATAAGCGACGTTGCTTGCGGCCGGCAAAAAGGTCAGGAGCGCGGCGACGCCGGCCATGGCCGCAGCCAGAACGCTCATCGCCAGCGTTTCCACCGCCAATTTGCCGCCGGACCGCCAGGATTCCAGGCTGAGAAACGCGGGTGTGCCCTCCGAATCGGCTCCGGCGAGCTGTCCCAGGAATTCAGAGATGCGCTGCCAGGTCTGAAGGGTGAACAGCTCTGATATGCCGCTGTCGTCGCCCAGGATGATGCGTCCCCATGAAATGGCGGCCAGCAGCAGGAAAGCCACCAGCGACGCCCGGGCTACACCTGGCCT
>JACZVF010000039.1 GCA_022572805.1 Chloroflexota bacterium | reverse complement strand
GCGGGGCCATGGGCGCCATCAGCAGCAGCAGGCTCTCCACCGCCGAGTCCCAGTGCTCCGACCGCACGCCCTTGCTCTCCCAGGCCTGGTTCATGCCGTTGCTGAACTCCATCAGGCCGGCCAGCGCCGTATTGAACTTGAAGCGCTCCAGGTCATCGGTCACCCGGCGTATGGTCTTGTGCTGCAGCCGCTGCAGGTCGCGTATCGCGTCATCGTCCGCCGGGAAGTCGTCCAGCGTTCGTGAATCTCTCGTGGCGATATCCCAGACGCGGTTCATCCAGCGGGCCGTGCCGTTGATGCCCGAGTCGCTCCAGCTACCGCCCTGGTCCCACGGCCCCAGGAACATCAGGAAGCAGCGCACCACGTCGGCGCCAAAGGACTTGACGTAGTCGTCGGCCGCGATGACGTTGCCCTTGGACTTGCTCATCTTCTCGTGGTCGGCCCCAAGGATAACCCCCTGGTTGAACACCCGGGTGAAGGGCTCGTCGAAGTCCAGCAGCCCCAGGTCGCGTAGCGCCTTCACGAAGAAGCGGGCGTATAGAAAGTGCATAACCGCGTGCTCCGCGCCGCCGGTGTACTGGTCAACCGGGTTCCATTTCTTTATCGCCGCCGGGTCAAACGGGCCGTCCGCGTAGTGGTTGTTTGGGTAGCGCAGGAAGTACCAGGACGAGTCCACGAAGGTGTCCATTGTGTCTGTCTCACGCTTGGCCGCCTTGCCGCAGGTCGGGCATTTCGCGTTCACGAAGCCTTCGTGGGAGGCCAGCGGCGACTCCCCCGTGGGTCGGAACTCCGCGTCCTCGGGCAGCACTACCGGCAGGTCGGCCTCGGGGACGGGCACAGTGCCGCAGTCGTCGCAGTAGATTATTGGTATGGGCGTGCCCCAGTACCGCTGGCGAGAGATCAGCCAGTCGCGCATGCGGTACTGCACAGCGCGGTTGCCCCAGCCGTTCTCCTCGATGTGGTCGGCTATCTTCTGCCAGCCCTGGTCGCTGGGAATGCCGTCGAACTGCGCGGAGTTGACCTGTTTGCCGACCTCCAGGTAGGCCTCCGTCAGGTCGCCGCCGTCCCAGTCCTCGGGCGCGACCACCACGCGGATGGGCAGGCCGTACCTGGTGGCGAACTCGAAGTCCCGCTGGTCGTGGGCGGGCACTCCCATAACGATGCCGGTGCCGTATGTGCCCAGAACGTAGTCGCCGATGAGCAGCGGGACTCTCTCGCCGTTTAACCTGTTGACGCAGTACGCCCCGGTTTGGACTCCGGTTACCTCTTTGTCTGTTGACAGCCGCTCGATCTCCGACTGACGGCGGGTCTGCTCGATGTAGGCCTCTACCTCAGCCCTGTGCTCCGGCGTCGTCAGCTTCTCCACCAGCGGATGCTCCGGGGCCAGCACGACGAATGTTACGCCGTAGATGGTGTCGATGCGCGTCGTGAACGTGCGTATGGTGCTGGTATCCAGTCCATACTCAGAGATGTCGAACTCGATCTCCACGCCCTCGCTGCGCCCGATCCAGTTAGTCTGCATGGTGTCGATGCGCTCCGGCCACTCCTTTTTCGAGTGGTCCAGCAGCTCGTCGGCATACCTGGTTATTCGGAAGAACCACTGGTTCAGCTCCCGACGTACCACGGTAGTGCCGCAACGCTCGCACGTGCCGTCCGGCAGGACCTGCTCATTGGCCAGCACGGTGTTGTCCGTCGGGCACCAGTTGGCGGGCGCGAAGTCTCGGTAGGCCAGCCCCGCCTTGTAGAACTGCAAGAAGATCCACTGGTTCCACCGGTAGTACTCGGGGTCGCACGTAACCACCTCGCGGTCCCAGTCGTAGATGGCGCCCATGCTGCGCAGCTGACGCCTCATGTTGGCGATGTTGTCCATGGTCCACTGGTATGGATGGATGCCCCGCTGGATGGCGGCGTTCTCCGCAGGCAGGCCGAATGCGTCGAAGCCCATGGGGTGCAGCACGTTGTAGCCCTTCATGCTCTGGAAGCGGGCGTGTGCGTCCGATGGGCACATGGCGTACCAGTGGCCGATGTGCAGGTCTCCGGAGGGGTACGGGTACATGGTCAGCTCGTACCACTTGGGGCGCGGGTCGTCGTCGCGGACGCTATGCATGCCCGCATCCGCCCACCGCTTTTGCCACTTGCGGTCGATGGCCTGGTGGTCGAGCCTCTGCTCCGTAGTCCTGAGCATGTATTCCTCCGGAATTAGTAATGAGTAGTTGGTATTTAGTTATCAGTTCTTTGAAGGCGGTCGGTTTTTCAATATGCGGAAGCAAAAAAACCCGCCCCTAATATAAGGGACGGGCCTGAAATTCGTTTCAGAGCGGACCCGCGGTACCACCCTTGTTCCTCGCTGCACGAAAGGCAGGCCCTTCGACAGGCTCAGGGCGAACGGCTAATCGTACAATATACGTTCGTGGTGAGCGTGTCGAACCGCAGGCCATCGACAACGAAGCACTCGGAAGCTGTAACGGCGCCAACCGGAGGGCCATACTTAGCTTCCAGCTATCAACTCACAGCCGTCAGCATGTGTGCTGCTAGCTGACCGCTTTTCCGGCCGCCTGCTCCGGGGCGAGTTCGCGGGATGTCGTTCGCCGGGCTTCCACCGCTCCCCTTCGACAAGCTCTCCGCTGCGGCGGAGTCCGGAGATAATCAAAATCCGGAGTCGGACAGGGGTTACCCGTGCTCTCTATGGCCGACCGGCCCGCTACTACTCCCCTTCATAGCATTCTTTATATGTTATTAAACTACGCTATCACGGGGTGCAGGGGTAGTCAAGAACGTTGGCTAGCCCGCAGAAGGAATACATATGTCCGCAAGGTCAAATCAAAAGAATTGCTTATCCAAAAAACCTCGTGCTAACATGCGGGCATTCCTGGGACAGGGGGCGCAGCATGGCAGTCCGCACCGGCGAGCAGTACCTGGAGGGCATTCGCGACGGCCGCGAGGTCTGGCTGGACGGCAAACGTGTCGATGATGTAACGACGCACCCCAAGCTGGCTCGCATGGCCCGGACGATGGCCTCGGTCTACGACCTGCAGCACGACCCTGCCCTGCGCGATAAGATGACGTTCACTTCGCCCAGCAGCGGTGAGCCTGTGGCCCTATCCTACATCGTCCCGCGTTCCCAGGATGACCTGATGCGGCGAAAGCGCGCCCTGGAGATCATTGCCGGCTCCGTCAATGGCATGCTGGGGCGGACGCCTGACTACGTGAACATCTGCATCGTAGCTGCCCGGCAGATGGCCCACGTGTACGGCAGAAACGACAGCCGTTTCGGCGACAACATGGTCGCCTACCATGAGTACGTCCGCGAGAACGACCTGTGCATCACGCACACGTTCGGACACCCTCAGGTCGACCGGTCCGTGGCTGTCAGCGAGCTGGCCGACCCATACATAGCGTTGGGCATCGTGGATACTTCCAGCGAGGGCGTTATTGTGCGGGGGGCCAAGCTGCTGGCGACGCTGGCGCCCTTCTCAGACGAGATCTTCGCCCCGGTGTACAGGCCTCTGAGGGAGGACGCGCCCGAGGACGAACCATACTGCATTGGCTTTTCGATTCCCGTGAACACACCCGGGCTCAAGTTCATATGCCGCCAGGCCTACGACGGTGGGAAGTCTCTTTATGACTACCCTCTCTCCGGTCAGTTCGACGAGATGGACTGCCTGGCCACCTTCGACAACGTGCTGATTCCCTGGGACCGGGTCTTTTCCTATCGCGACGTGCCGCTGGGCAACGAGGCGGTCCGGAAGGTGACGCTGTGGCGAGGGTACATGCAGCAGGTCGCCGTCAAGAACCAGGCCAAGCTGGAGCTTATCCTGGGCATGTTGCACCAAATTTCTGATGGCATAGGCATTAGCCGGTTCGACCAGGTGCGGGAGAAGGTCTCTGAGGTAATCGACATACTGGCCACCAACAACGCCTTTCTTCGCGCTGCCGAGGCCGACGCCGAGCCGGTAGATGGCGGCATGGGCGAGGGCATCTGGCTGGCGTCGGAGCCGCTTATGGCCATGCGCCACTGGTATCCGGACGCATACCAGCGGGTGACGCAGATCATCCAGCAGCTATGCGCCGGCGGCCTGATGCTGACGCCTTCTGAGGCTGACATCAACGGGCCGCTGTCTGCCGATATCGAAAAGTTCTACCAGGGAGCCACGCTGCAGGCCAGGGACCGCATCCGGCTTTTCCGTCTGGCGTGGGACCTCATCGGCACCGAGTTCGGCTCCCGCCAGACGCTGTACGAGCGCTACTTCAACGGCGACGTTGTGCAGCTTCGCCAGCGTCGCTTCGCGTCATACGACTACTCGCGGGCCGACGCTGCGCTGGCGTCGTTCTTCGACAGGATGTAGGCTGGAACGTTGATGGCAACCGAGTCTTTCCAGCGGTCCCAAGGGTCTCCAACCGTTCCGATGCGCGTTGCCGTCGTCGGCGCCACCGGCTCCGGCAAGACTACGCTGGCAAACGCGCTGGCCCTGCGCCTGGGTTTGACCCACGTGGAGTTGGACGCATTTCACCACGGCCCCAACTGGGTTGAGACCCCCGACGATATCTTTCGGGGTCTTGTCGAGAGAGCGACCGACTCGGAGGCCTGGGTCGTGGATGGAAACTATTCGAAGGCGAGAGACATCATATGGGCAAGGGGGAACACGGTAGTGTGGCTGGACTACTCGTTTCCCCTGGTCTTTTGGAGACTATTCCGGCGGACCATTCGCCGTGGCGTACTTCGACAAGAGCTGTGGAACGGCAACCGAGAGAAGCTCTGGTGGCATTTTTTTACTAAAAAGTCTCTGTTCCTGTGGTTGCTCAAGACCTACTGGAGACGTCGGAAGGAAATTCCGGCGATGTTGGCCAGGCCCGAGTATGGGCACCTGAACGTCCTTCGATTCAAGTCGCCTGCCGACGCAGACCGGTGGCTTCGGGACGTTACCGGCAACACATTGTAGTATCATAGGCCTCAGATTAATTGGGGGGATGAGAGAGCAGAATGCCCGAACATAAGGTGGCCGTTATACGCGGCGATGGCATAGGTATCGAGGTCATAGAAGAGGCCATCCGGGTGCTGGAAGCTGTTGCGGAACAGTACGACTTCTCCTGGAATTTCACCGAGTACCCGTGGGGCACGGAATACTATTTCGAACACGGCGCGATGATGCCATCCGATGGCCTGGACCTGATGGCCCAGCACGAAACGGTGTTTCTAGGCGCCGTCGGCCACCCCGATGTGCAGGACCACATTACGTTGAGCGGCCTGCTTCTGCCCATCCGTCGCTCCTTCGATCAGTACGTTAACGAGCGGCCCAGCGTGTTGTATCCGGGCATCACATCACCCCTTAGCGGCAAGAAGCCTTACGACATCGACATGATGTGCATCCGCGAGAACACCGAAGGCGAATACGCGGACGTGGGCGGCTTCTTATATCAAGGCACGTCCGATGAGATTGCGGTGCAGTCCGGCGTTTTCACCCGCAAGGGCTGCGAGCGCGTCATAACCTACGCCTTCGAGACTGCACGCAGCCGCAACAAGAAGAAACACCTGACCTCTGTCACAAAGTCCAACGCCCTGGGCTACGGCATGGTGCTGTGGGATCGGACCTTCGAGAGCGTGGCCAAGAACTACCCGGACATAGAGACCAAATCCCTGCTAATCGACGCAGCCTGCATGGACTTCGTACGACGCCCCGAGGTCTTCGACGTGGTGGTGGGCAGCAACCTGTTCGGCGACATCCTCACCGATATCGGGGCGATTATCACCGGCAGCATGGGCCTGGCCGCCAGCGCCAACATTGACCCCGAACGCCGGTTCCCGTCTATGTTCGAGCCTGTCCACGGTACGGCTCCCGACATCGCGGGCAAGGGCATTGCCAATCCCATGGCCGCGGTGCTTTCAGCGGCCATGATGCTGCGCCACCTGGGGCACGACGATGCCGCCGAGACCATCGACAAGGCCGTCTTTTTCCTGCTGGAACAGGGAGAGGTAACAACTCCGGACCTTGGCGGCTCCTCCAGCACTTCGCAGGTGAGCGATGCCATAATCAATGCCCTGGGCAAGGGATAATATTTGGATAGACTGCCGACTATGACTACTGCTAGGAAGCCAAGTTCGAGGACCAGGCGGCCGAAAGTTACAGCGCAAGACGTCTTGGAGTACATGGGACCGGAGTATGGGCCTGTCGAGTGGCACTCGCGCTACACCCCGGCGGAGGAGCTGGTCTACACCATACTGTCGCAGCATACCTCGGACCTGAACTCCGGGCGCGCCTTCAACAACCTGATGAAGACCTTCGGGACCATCGAGGGAGTGGCCGACGCCTCCGCGGAGGACATCGAGGAGGCCATTCGCAGGGGCGGGCTGGCCAGGCAAAAGGCCCCTCGCATCAAGCAGGTCCTGGCGCAGATACGGGATGAGATCGGCGGCTTCGACCTGTCATTCCTGGCCGAGATGCCCCTGGAAGAGGCCAAGGCGTGGCTGAAGCGCCTTAATGGCATCGGCCCCAAGACTGCGGCCATCATACTGTGCTTCTCGTTGGGCATGCCCGCAATGCCGGTGGACACGCATATCTATCGAGTGTCGCAACGCCTTGGCCTGATAGGTCCCAAGGTCAACGCCGAGAAGGCCCACGACATTCTGGAGCCCATGGTGGCCCCGGAGGATGTGTTCCCCTTCCACATGTACCTGATACGTCACGGTCGCCAGGTCTGCAAGGCCCAACGTCCCAGGTGCGGCGAGTGCCTTATGGGGTGGGGCTGCCCGACAAAGCCGAAGATGGAGCGCGCCGCCGTTGCAGACGCCAGGAAGAAGGCCAAGCGCAAGCCGGCAGCGAAAAAGAGGAAGGCTTCCTAGTCAATCGCCCGCCCAAGGTACGACGAGCCATCATAGCCCTCACGCCCGCGTGTAGCCGTCCTTATTTCATCTGCCCATTACCCAGAAAACTTGTTCCCAATTTAAGGTGGCGTTATACTTGGGGACAATTTCCAGATATATTTCAGGAGGCAACAGGGTGAAGGTAGGCATCATCAACGTCACCGGTTATGCAGGCATGGAATTGGCCCGCATCCTCCGACGACACCCTGATGCCGAAATTACCTCCGTCACTGGCCGAAGCCTGGCGGGACAGAAGCTGGGCGATGCCTTTCCGCACCTGTCGGACATCGACCTGACGATTACGGAGGACATCACCGAGAGCGTAGACGTGGTCTTCTCGGCCCTGCCTCATGCCGCCAGCGCCGAGCGTTTGGGGCAAGCCCTGGCCAGTGGAATCAAGGCCATAGACATCAGCGCCGACTTTCGCCTGCGGGACGTGGCGGAGTACGAGAGCTGGTACAACATCACGCATCCCTGCCCGGAGTACATCGAGGAGTCCGTCTACGGCCTCACCGAGCTGCACCGGGAAGAGGTGAAGTCCACCAATCTCGTGGCCAATCCCGGCTGCTACCCCACCGCGGCAGTCCTGGCCCTTGCGCCTGCCGTGAAGGCCGGCATCATCGAGCCCGACATCATCGTGGACGGCAAGTCGGGCGTGTCGGGCGCGGGCCGGGGAACGTCGATCAAGAACCTCTACTCCGAGGTCAACGAGAACTTGCAGGCCTACTCCATGGACGGACATCGCCACCTGCCTGAAATACAGCAGGAGCTCGATCTGCTGCACGACGGCGGGAGGCTAAGGATAACGTTCCTGACGCACCTGATCCCCATGACCAGGGGCATCCTGGCCAGTTGCTACGCCAACCTCAAAGAGGGGGCCATCGCAATGGGCGAGGGCGCAAGGGCTGAGGTCACAGAGCTTTACAAGGATTTTTATAAAGGCGAGACCTTTGTCAAAGTGGTGGACGCGCCGCCCATGACGAAGCACACTCTGGGAAACAACGACTGCGTGATATATCCAACGGTGGACGTTCGCACCAACCGTCTAATCGTCGTTAGCTGCATCGACAACCTGGTGAAGGGCGCGGCGGGTCAGGCCATTCAGAATATGAACCTGATGTTTGGGCTGCCGGAGGAAGAGGGCCTGCAACAGCTGGCCCTGTATCCGTAGCAGTCGCTGGAATCGCGGCGAATCTTTGCCGTTGGTTCTGTTGCGGCAGGTCGGCATAACCCGTAGAATTACAAGGTCGGGCATTGGCCTTCAAGGTGTCCGGCCTTTTCTTGTGGCCCCATCGTCTAGAGGCCTAGGACAGCGGCCTTTCAAGCCGTAAACACGGATTCGAATTCCGTTGGGGCCACCAGAATTTTTTTTGAATTATTTTGGGTTTCTCGTTTCAACATGATCGATGCCGAATCGCCTCCCGATGGGTCATTTCCGATCGGTTCGTGGTGTAAGGTCAGGTTAGTGGCCCATCGAGTGGATGAAAGGCCGTAGCCTGGTTTGCGTGAACGGCAGACCGGGCCCGCTCCGCAGGTTTGCCTGGAATTAATGTTGACTCTCCATATGACCGGAAGTAGAATATAGGAAATGAATTACACCCAGTTTTGTATGTGTTGTTGTATCAGAGGGACCGATAAGGACTCTGACGTCAGCCCATGCCCTTCTGTGAAGGTGTAGCTAGCTAAGTCTCAGTACGTTGGATTGTCGGCCCCTCAAGCAAACTGGCTTGAGGGGCTTTTTTTGTCCATATTTATCTTCAGTCGTTGGAGGACGATTTATATGACCGTTACGGAGGAACTGGATGAGGCGGGAGTTCATCAACTCGCCGAAGAATTTGAACGAAGAGACGCCGAGTATGCAATCCGATGGGCACTCGAGAAATTCCGTTCCAGGGCTGCTATCTGTACCAGCTTTCAGGCGGAGGGCATGGTCATACTTGATATGGCCACTCGCATTGACCCTGGTGTCCGAGTCTTTACTATTGACACCGGGAGAATGCCCAAAGAAACTCACGAACTCGTTGATAGGGTGCGAGAACGCTATGGAATCCGTGTAGAGGTCCATTACCCGGATTTTGAGGAACTGACCAGGTTCGTTTCCATGCATGGGACCAATCCGTTTTATCGCAGCCAGTCCCTGCGTCAGCTTTGCTGTGAGATTCGCAAGGTCCGTCCTCTGATCGCTGCGCTGGGTGACAAAGAGGCATGGATCACCGGCGTTCGTCGCTCCCAGACCGCCAACAGGGCGGGCGCAGGCAAGGTGGAGCTGGACAAGGCACACGGCAATATCATTAAGGTCAACCCGCTGGCGGACTGGAGCGAAGACCGTGTATGGGAGTACATCCGCGCCAACGATGTGCCATATAACGAGCTATACGATAAGGGGTTTACCAGCATAGGCTGCGCCCCGTGCACACGTGCAACGCAGCCGGGCGAGGACCCAAGGGCGGGCCGATGGTGGTGGGAGGACGACTCCGTGCCAAAGGAGTGCGGAATTCACCTGCCGACGCCGGTGTTGCCAAGGTCTGCCTGACGCATATCGCGGCCCCGGAAGCCAATTATTTTCATCACCCCACCGTTTGGGGGGTCAATGGCGGCGGCCTGTCAAGCCGTAAACACGGATTCGAATTCCGTTGGGGCCGTCAGGTCACCCCAATACGTCCCCACTTGGCTTCACAGGTTCTGAGAGGAACGAAGAGCGGAACTGAACGCCCCACCGACCGTCCATTCTGGTGAAAATCCAAAGAGTTGGGAATGCGTTGCTCCTCTAACAACAATGCTAAACGTCTTTTGCGATTGGCGTGCGAGCCTCCGCAACATCCAGTTCCCTTGCCCTGGCTTTCCCGCCGAATTCCTGGATTGATTTCCTGGAAAGGTCGGTCATGCGTGAAGAGGTGGGCGGGTGGGTCGAGAAGTTATTTCAGGTGGCTCCACCCTGACGGTCAGCCTGATGCAATATGGATCAGGCTATGACGTTGGTGGGCGATAGTCGATATCGCCTGCCATCTTTATGCCCTCTACAGCTTCTGCGGAGGTGATTATCCTTGTGGTGCTGAAATCGGTTGTCGTCCCGCCGGCGATAACTCTCAGAGAAAGAGCCTGTATGCTGTCGGCATCGGGAAGCTCGTATATTACGATGACTTTGCCTTGACCCACTGCAAAGTAATATTCCACGAGGCTACCGCCCAGGGCCTCAAATAATGGGCGGACAGCCTCGCCGCGGTCCTGCGGATTCTTTATCATTCCATCGATGGCTTTAGTTGAAAGAGTAAGTTCGCTAATATATCGAGGCATTTCTTCTCCCTTCGTTGGATGTTGAGGGCACCACCACCTGAGGGCCCCATACTACATGGCGTTCGGGATTTTTACCACCAGCCCTCAGGTCGGCCAGATGGAATCATCCCAAACGCCTTATAAGACATCCTTGCCTTGGCCGAGGCAAATATGTGAGCTGCAACGAGTGGCGCCTGGACAGGGCTCCCAGCACTATATTAGAGACGCCTGCCAATACAGACAAATATAGGTCAGTTACTGCGCGCTGATGTAGCGGGTGCAGCGCACTGCGTCTGCGATGCCGTCGGTGCCGGGGGCAAACTGCACTTCTTGGGCCGTCGAGCTTTGGGCTGAATGGCGAATAGCCAGCTCATCCACTGGGATTAATGGACCCTGGAATGGCGCTATCCGCTTGACAGCCCACACGGCGACGTCCGTTGGACTCTCCAGGCCCGCACCCTCCAAATCCATTGCCACGAACCAGAAATCAACATCGGTGGACTCCACGGCCATGATGTAGCGGATACCCGTGAGCCCCGCGACATCCATTTGTAGAATGATTTCGCGGGACTCCTTTGCCGGAATTCGGTGGCAACGGGAGAGGTCAAACGAATTCTTGGCGCAGGAGAAAAGAATGAACACGGACGCTAACGCAACCAGCATGTATTTCACGTAGACAATATAAATGGGCGCGTCAAATAAATGTCTAGGTCATATGATGCGAGTGATAGCGGCATTGCGGCGATTCTAGTCACGAACTTAATCACTAGAATATTGTAGTTGAAATTTAGGGACTGATATGCACGGGTCGGTATGTAGTCCATCAATCGCTCTGGAATCGCATCTGTACCGTGGTAGCATAAATCCGAGCAAACCGCGTTTAGGTCTTTATGAACTTGTCCACTGACCATATTAAGCGATCGATTCAGGCTGGCTGGGACGAGATGGCCGGCAACTACCAGGCCGAGACTCACATCTCGCTGGACGACGTGCATTACGCCCCACTCTGCCCCGGCGAGCGCGAGCTGCGTATCTTAGGAGACGTCAGCGGCAAGGCCGTGCTGGAGGTAGCCTGCGGCGCGGCGCAAAACTCTATCGCACTGGCAAAAATGGGCGCGCATTGCGTTGGCCTGGACATCTCATCCAGGCAATTGGTTGTGGCCAGGAAGCTGGTGGAGCAGGAGGGCGTCGACGTCGGTCTTCTGAACGCCGATGGCGAGACCCTCCACATGTTCCGAGATGGCGCCTTCGACGTGGTGATCTCCTGCTTTGGATGGGAGTTCATTCAGGACCTGGAGACCTGCTTCCGGGAATGCCACCGGGTGCTGGCAAAGGACGGACTGCTAATCGTGGGCACAGTCCACCCCATGTCGGCATTCGAATGGGACGCGGATGGCCGATTTCTAATGGTGAATGACTACTTCAGGCCTCCCTACGAGGTGTGGCAGGAGCTGAAAGGAGACTCCGCCCGGCAGGGGCTTACGTTCTTCAGGACCGTGGAGGAGATGTTCGCGACGCTGGTGTCGGCCGGGTTTCATGTGGAGGGCATATGGGAGCCCTACCCTTACAACATCGAGGAGATGACAGACGAGGAAAAGCGGGCGATTCCCTATGGCGGGCCGTTCTGGGAGAGCCAGTACGAGAGGCTAAGCAAGGTGCCGTTTTCGATAGTGTACAAGGCGCGGAAAAGCGATTGAAGAGAGTTCCACTCAACTGGAAAACGAAACTTGCGCCGGTCCCATTAGGACTGGCGTTTTTGTTAACGGCGTGCTTCATGCCTGTGCCGCGGGCGTCCGATTCAGTCTCCGGCGATGCGGCGCGCGTGCCGTATTACACAGCGACTTCCAGTCCAACGGCATTGCCCACTGAGCTGCCCCTGGAGACGCTCACGGGGGAGCCAACAGCGGAGTCTGTGGCAGGGAGTCCAGGTGAAGGCAACGTCGGTCCAGCCGTATCACCGACGGCCAACGTCCTGGTCCTTGCCTCGCCTGCGCCAACCAACACCGCAACGGCCACAGCAGTCTTATCGACGCAATCTACGGCGACGCCCGTCCCACCGACTTTGGAACCCGCGACTCCGACACCTATCCCGACGGCAACGCCCCGACCGCCCAGGCCATCACCAACGGCCACGGTCCAGGCCCAGGCAACGTTTGTGGCGGTGCCTACCATATCGTCGGGCCCGGAGCTGTCTGCCGACTTCAACCTGAAACCCAAGGCGCCGGGAGGATGGAGCGCACCCCTTCTTGCGGCCAACGAGGCTGGCCTGCAAGAGAATACCGAGCTATTTGCAGGCGAGGACGCCTTCATAAGCTGGGCCATCACCAATGAAGGGCCGTCCGATGTGCAGACGCTGTTCTTCGTAGACCTGACGCTGGATGGCGTGATGCTGGAGCGTTGGCGGAATACGCAACTGCCCGCCGGATTCGTTGGTTCCGTGCCGGACTGGCGGCAGCTCATGGACAAGGTGCATCCGTCTCCCGGACCGCACACCCTGGCGATTGTTGTGGACCCGACGAATCTCGTCCCCGAAACCGACGAGACCGACAACGTTTACGAGCAAGAGTTCACCTGGTCGCCCGCGCCTACTCCTGAAGAGCCCACACCTGTCCCCGACAGATTGCCCGACCTGCGGCCTTCAACTCCGGATGGGTGGGATTCTGCGCTGGTGGTCACGTCGTATCAGGGCGATTCCAAGATCGGGCCGCTATCCGTAAACTCCACGACCTACGTCAAGGTTGGGTTGGAGAACTACGGCCTCGCCAGTGTAGCCGAAGATATTCGTGTGCACCTGTTCCTGGACGGCATGATGGTCAGGGAACTTACGTGGTCCGGCCTTGTGCCGGGTCAGGCGGTCAAAAGCTCCGAGTGGGATGACCTCTTGAGCGTTGTCGCTCTCGATGAAGGCGCCCACAAGCTAACGATGGTCATTGATCCGCATAATGCCATTCGGGAATCCGATGAGAGCAACAACACCTTTGAGTTAGACCTGGAGTGGGCGTCCGGCGCTGTGGAACCAAGACCAGTTTACGATTCTTACGACCCGCTCCCTAGCCCGGCATTCCTGCCAAACCTCGCCCCTGGATGGGCCTTTAGCCACGACGGTCCGATTGTAGTGTCTCACGAGAAGAAAACTGGTGTGAATTCATTGCTGACGGTGGACCAGACGCCATACGTCGACATTTCCGTGGTGAATCGCAGCGTTCACAACGTCACCGGGTCGTTTGAGGTCGAGCTTTATTTCGACGGCTTCTTGCTAAAGGTGTTCAGGATAACCGGGGGCGTGTCCCCATCGGAAATCGTCCGGGTCGATGACTGGGCCGAACTGGCGGACCTGATCTTGATCGACCCAGGCGTCCATACTCTCCAGATGGTCATCGACCCCTATGACGAAATCTGGGAGGAACACGAAGGCGACAACGTTTATGAGACAACAATGGTCTGGGGGTCCGGCGAACCCGACGTGCAGGAACCCATCGAGTACACGGACGATGAACTGCGGGCGATGCTGTTCGATTTCAGCGCTCTTATGGACTCCCGGCAGCTCGTTGCCGGAGGCGAAGGTACCGGGTTAACCGATGAAGTGCGACGCCTGGCGGATGCCGGCTACTACCTGGCCACGGGCGAAAGCCTTCTGGACACCAGAGTAGACATCTACCTGCTGAGCCACGAGGAGTACCTGGCCTGGGTGGATGACAGCTACGCGGAGCGGTTCGCCGTTGCGGCGGAGGACCAGTATCAGGCCCTGTACGACGACAGGGAGAGGTTCAAGCGGACCAGTGGATTCAAGGGACGGCGCTACGGCAAGGTAGCGATCGTCGTGGATGCGGAGAACACCGTGGCCCACGTAATGGCGACCTTGGCCCACGAGTTGGGCCATCTTAGGCAGGATATCGTGAACCCGCTACTGAGCGAGATTGAGCAGTTCTACTCCGTTAACGCCGTGCAGGAAGCGCAGGCGCAGCAGTTCGAAAAGGTGTTCTGGCTGCATATCGAGGACTTTATCGGGACACCTCTGATGCGGTATCCGGATCACCAGGGCTTCCAGCGTTACATCGAATCTACGATTGACGGCTGGATGGAAGGAAGAGAATCCGACGAGCATGACCTTGGATTCCTGTTGCAGTGGCTGGTGGTGCTGGATGACCCTGATTTCATTCATCTGAGGGCTGAGCTGGAGTCAACCGGCCGACTGGGACTGGAATCCGCGGATGAGCTTTTCGATCACCTGGTGACATTGCCTGCGGGAAGAATTGTTAGCTACGTGGCGGAGCGCGTCGTCTCGCTGAACACCCACCGCGACGCCATCTACGCGCTGTCGAAGAGCAGGCTTCTGCCTGAGCTGCATCCAAACGACGAGGGGCTTGGCGTGTTGGTCACGCCCGGGCTTCTCACGCCGTAGGGTTCGGCATGCCAGGCAGCCGGGATGGTTAACAGCGGAATCTAACCTCCGCCCACCGCACGGACGATCTCGACGTGGTCACCCTCTGTCAATGTAATCGAGTCCAGCTCTTTTCGCTGTATCACAGTGCCGTTGTAGGCCACCGCGATGAAACGCCTGTTTACGTTCATGCTATCCAGGTAACTGACCAGGTTCGTTGGACCATCCAGCTCCTGCGTTTTGCCGTTGATAGTAAGGGTAATCATGATCGTTTCGCCACCCTTCTCGTGGCGGCGAAATCCCAAGCCTCGTTCATCTGCCTTGCCAGCGCGTAGGCTGCGTTCCTTGGGTCCGGGCTGCACGTTATGGCTGTGATGACGGCAGCGCCGGACGCGCCCGCCTCTATAACGGAACCAATGTTATTCGCGGTTATTCCGCCAATGGCCAGAACAGGTATGTCGACTATTGCGCTCACGTCGGCCACGCGTTTCAGACCGCCGGTCTCGCCGCCTGGGTGTGAGCCGCTGGCGAAAATAGTGCCCAACACCAGCAGGTCCGCGCCGGAGTCCTGGGCCAGTTTCGCGCCCTCAAGGCTGTGTACTGACCTGCTCAGGAGCAGTCGGCCGGATGATGCCTCCCTGGCTGCCTCTGTCGAGAGCCCCTCCTCGCCAAGCTGCACGCCATCAGCGCCGCACGCGATGGCGATGTCCACTCTATCGTTTATCAGCAGGAGCGCCCTGTTTCGCGTCACCTCCCGCAGCTCCAGCCCTAATTCGTAAAGTTCGCCGGCCGGCAGGTCCTTCTCGCGTAGCTGCACCATGCTGACACCGCCGGAGACGGCCTGGTCTACGACGTCGACCAGTGAGCGCCCCGCGCACTGGCGTCGGTCTGTTACCAGGCAAAGGCAAGGTAGGCACAGGTCCATGTGCTGCTTTAGCTCCGGCTGCCCGCGGGGGCCGCCAACCCTTCGGCGGGACTGCTGGCGGTGGCGACTGCCTTGCGGTCGATGCGTCCTGCCTCGTATGCCATGCGGCCCGCCTGCACGCCCAGCTTGAAAGCCTCGCCCATAAGCGCAGGGTCCTGCGCCTGAGCGATGGCCGAGTTGACCAGCACAGCGTCCGCCCCGGCCTCCATGGCGGCGGAGGCATCCGACGGTACCGCCAGCCCGGCGTCCACAACCACCGGCACCTTCGCGTTGGCGATTATGATGCGGATCTCGTCGATTGTCAGGATTCCCTGGCCCGAGCCTATGGGCGAACCAAGAGGCATGACCGTGGCGCAGCCGATCTCCTCCAGCTTTTCGGCCAGCACCGGGTCGGCGTGGATGTAGGGCAGTACCACGAATCCCTCTCCCACCAACTGTTTGGCGGCCTCGTAGGTGCCGATAGGGTCCGGCAGCAGGTGGGCCGGATTGGGGATGACCTCCAGCTTCAGCCAGTTGGAGCCCGTGACCTCCCTTGCCAGGTGGGCCGTGAAGATGGCCTCTTCCGCCGTCTTGCAGCCGGCCGTGTTAGGGAGAATCGTGTACTTGTCCCAGTCGAAGTGGTCGAGAATGCTCTTCTCGTTGGGGTTGTCCAAATCCAGGCGGCGGATGGCCACCGTGATGATCTCGGCGCCGGACGCCTCTATGGACGAGACCATCTCCTCCATGCTGCGGTGCCGGCCCGTTCCAACCATCAGCCTGGAATTGAACTCCTTGCCTCCGATTATCAGGGGGTCACTCATGTAAATCTCTCCTGTGGACCCGAAGCGCAGGGCGGGAAAACGCAAAAACCGCCGACTACATGCCAGCGGTCTGTACACAATACTTGTTTGGTAAGTCCCTGCGCTGGCATTACCCAGGTCAGGTGCAAGGGGTCGCCCCGAATCGTCGGGGCCTCTCAGCCTGGCTAATCCAAGCTCCCCTACCTCGCTTATTTATTCAGTTGTTAGCCAATCCAGAATAGCCCACGCCATGGCAAAAGTCAACGAAACCCGGCTTCGCGAAGGCGCAGGCGCCATGCCTGTGGACTGCTATGGGAACAAACTGCTGCCGCACGTCGTCTTTATGTCATGCGAGGCAGCATCCGGACGCATTCACGTGACGTTCGATGTGGCTTCAGCTCCTTGTAACATGGAGGTCGGTTAACTATGATTCGGTCTATGAAAGGCATGACGTTACTGGGTTCCCTCATATTCCTTGTGTTGGTGGTGGCCTGCGCCAGCTCCGCCAGCAATGAGGTTGCCAGCTTTCGATATGGAATTTTATCGGATGCAGCGGAATGCCCTGCCGGGTC
>JACZVF010000239.1 GCA_022572805.1 Chloroflexota bacterium | reverse complement strand
CAAGTGCATTAACTTCTGCACGAATACGCGTCGCCCGCCCGCGAACCAGCCCAATGCCAGGAGGTATTGAATGGTTCCGGCAAGCCAAATGAAAAGTACGTATGTCAGCATCACAAGGAAGGTTTGATAATATCCGGCCCTAATCCACCCCCATCCCTGACCCAAGATGTCGATCGCCGTACACACGCCCCATGCGGCGCAAAAGCCGACCAGGACGCGGTAATGCAGACAGAACAACAGCCAATGGTGCAGGAAGTATTCGTCGCGGCCCAAGTGCGTCTGTAAGAGATGGGAAAGTTGGCCTTTGGATAGCGTTTTGACGTGATTGGATTTGTCGTTGACTGCAAGATGGTAGCGCAACAGCAAGAAGGCCATGGCGAAGGCACTGATTGGTGTGGACACCCAGGGGAGGAGATAGAAATACAGGGCCCCCAAAATACTGCCCGGAAGAATTCCCCGCGCTTCGCGCATAACGAAGGCGAGGGATTGGGGTTCCAGCGCCCCGATGGCGAAAACTCGGCCGTAATGGCCGATATCCCTCCGAACCGCCAAGATTATCCCTCCAAGGAAATTGCCGATTCCCTCGGCGGAGCCCAACAATCCACCCAGCGTCGGGCCGACCATCAGCAGGTCACTGGCAATAACGGGAATGAAATACTGGATCGGGAAAACCAACGAGTTCATGATGAGCGACATGGAGAGCACGCCCAGCACCATCCGGTTGCTCATGGAGTGTCCAAGTCCTTCCCGGAGACTCCGCCACACGTGCACCGGCGTGCCCTCGCCCAGCGGACGGTGGGGCAGTTTAAGCCGTGACATCATCAGCAAGGACACCGCGTCCAGCGCGAATATGGCGATGTATGAGCCGACAAAACCAGTCGACGCGATCAGCACGCCGCCGATCAGTGGCCCCGCAATCTTCCCACTATTGTTGTTAATCGTTTCCAGGGACATGGCGCTGGCGAGACGTTCCCGGCCGGCCAAGTCAAAAATGGCGGTGCGCCGGGAAGGGTCGTCCAGCGCCTTGGCCGAGCCCTGGAGAAATATGGCGATGAAGACATGCCAAGGTTCGACGGAGCCCATGACGAGCAACAACAAAAGGACGGTCGAAATCACACAGTAGATGGCGTGGACGCCGATCAATACCCGGCGCCGGTCCAGCCGGTCTGCAACCAACCCCGCGAAGAGGGAAAAGAAGGGCCTTGGAAGATTCAGGAAGACCGCGATCAGACCTACTTGGAACGGAGAGTCGGTCAGCCGGAGGACAAGGTAGCCCAGTGCCAACAGTTCCATTCGGCGAGAGACTTCATTTACCGCCTTGACGGTCCAGAGAGTGCGGAAGTCCCCGTTTTTGAGGACGTCAAACGCCGGCATTCTGGTCAGATCAGGCAAAATGACGGTACTCCCATCGTCCTAAATAGCCATCTTATCCGTAGCCCAGTCTGAGCAACCGGAGCCAGCGGGGTAGTCCCGTTTCCGCAGAGTTAAGCGCAAGCTTGCAGTCGCATGGCGGTACCTCGCTTAAGGCACGAGCAGGTGTGTTAATCCCATAAATGACGGCGCTTTTTCCAGTCCGTCCACCAGGTTCACCAGCAGGTCCCGGTTGCTTATTGGCAGTTGACCGGCGCCCTCCGCCGGTCCGTTGTCCTGGTCCTGCGTGACGACCACGGCCGGGGGAGGTCCGCCACTCGCCCCGCCCTGCGCGCGCGTCACCTCGACCACTCGGTCGCCCTTCTCCAGGTCGACCCCCAAGAGGTAAGGGACATAACCCCCCTGGTGCTCGCGGACTCCGACGAGGTTAGGCCCGGCCAGCTTGCCGTCGCGATCGGCAGCCCGTTCCGGAACTTCAACTCGATAACCGTGGGCGTGGTCAGCGGGACCGGCAGGGGCCCTGTTAGCGAGCTACGGCGGCCAATTCCGGACATGATTCAGACAGACGCTCCGCTCAATCCCGGCAATTCGGGCGGACCGCTACTGAACTCCGACGGTCTGGTCATCGGCGTCAACTCCGCGGTTAGGACGCCCACGTTCAGCGGACTTGGCGACTTCAGAATTGGGTTTGCCGTTCCCAGCAACACCGTGAGGGCATTGATGCCGGACCTTCTAATCCCTGGTGAAGTCAAGAGGCCGTGGCTTGGAATAAGCGGAGGCCCGATAAGCAGACAGCTCGCCGACTCGCTTGGCATTTCAAAGGGTGTTGTCGTTACGCAAGTGTTTCCCAGCAGCCCGGCGAGTGCAGCCGGACTCGTGCCCTTCCGTTCATTGACCAGCAGAGGCGACGTTATTACGGGAGTCGACGGTAATGCGGTGGGTTCTGTGGAGGAGATGGTGAGCTACTTCAATAGCAAGCGGCCCGGCGAGGTCGTGGTGCTGTCCATTTTCCGCGAAAATGAAGACATCACCGTGGAGATCGTTCTGGCGGAGTGGCCCGATACCTAGGTGCATAGGGCGGGCGCTTGCTCCATTAGTCGAAGGTCTGTGGGGGCATGTTGATGACCGGCCCGGGCGGCTCACCCTCACCCATCCAGTAGCGCATGTCCTTCCCGCATAGGAATGCCTCTTGCCAGAAGAGGCTGCCGTCGGGTATGGGTATCGCGAACCTGCCTTCGAGACATTGATATTGGGCGCCGTCGTCGTCCGCTTCGTTTACTAGAGGTTCTTCAGCCGTTGCTACGTTGGCGTCTTCCGCTGTTAGGAGCATGACGTATAGGGGACTCGTAACGCCTGCGATGATGAGTATAACGCCAAATGCAACTAGCCCTACTGACCTCAAGAGATGCACCTATGGAACGGGACGATTAATGCGGAACAGACAACTCGAAAAAAAGAACTGGCCTGGTGGCCGGAAGCTAATCCCTCTTAAACGGAGTGGACACATTCGGAGGTTGTAAAACGAGAAGCTGATGAATCGTTCGCTCGTTGAGGCGGCGGACTACGTATTCCGTGTTCGTTGCCTGTGGGGAGGTAAATAGCGAAGGAGGGGTGGGGGAGTTAATGCCTGACGCAAGAATGTCCCGTGAAATAAAAAGGAGCGGTACGATCACCGCTCCTTTTTATTTTTCGACCTAATGTCTATTAGAGAAGCTGCTTCTCCAGGCCGGTAATCATCTCGTCCACCTGCTTGACCAACCAGTCAACTTCGTCCTTCGTGATGCTAAGCGGGGGTGCGAAGGAGATGACGTTTCCAGCCCTTCCGAGGAGCCGGTGCTCGTTCATCAGCTTGAGGGCCTTATCGTCCAACCCAGCCTCCTTGGGGAAGCTCTCCTTGGTGTCCCTGTCCTTGACCAGCTCGACCGCGCAGAGCAGGCCCTTGCCGCCGCGGACATCGCCGACGATTGGATGCTCGTAAAGCGTCTGCATCTGCTCGTACATGTAGGTGCCCATCTCCGCCGAGTTCTCGACCAACTTTTCGTCTTCCATGATATCCAGGTTGGCCATTGCGGCCGCGCAGGACGCGGGGTTTCCGCCGAATGTAAACAGATGCCTGAAGGCCGAATCGGCGTCGCCCATGAACGCGTCCGCTATCTTCTTGCTGGCCACCGCGGCGCCAATGGGCAGATATCCGCTGGTGAGAGCCTTGGCTACCGTAAAGATGTCCGGCTTAACGCCCCAATGCTCGGTCGCGAACATCTTGCCGGTCCTACCGAAGCCGGTGATGACCTCATCGCAGATCATGACGACACCATACTTGTCGCAGATCTCGCGGACCGCCGGCCAGTACTCGTCATCGGGAATGTGGATGCCTGACGCCGCCGAAACCGGCTCGCCGATAAAGGCTGCAACGGTGGACGGGCCTTCGTGAACGATGGCTCGCTCGATGTCTTTAGCAGCCTCGAGCCCGTTGCCGAATATTCCTCGGTAAGCGTCCGGCGTCGAAACGTGAATGTTGCCCGGCTGGAGCGGCCCGTAGTTCGTCGGTGCGCTGATGCCGCCACCGCCCAGGCTCATGCAAGCGTGCGTTGCCCCGTGATAGGAGCCGCGCCTGCTTATAACCTTGTAGCGAGCGGCCTCGCCGATATTCTTCTGATAGTTCTTCGCCATCTTGATGGCTGTTTCAACGGCCTCGGAGCCGCCGCTGACGAGATAAACTCTGGAATCCTTGTCGGGAGACAGGTCCGCGACTCTCGCCGTGAGCTGCGCGGTAACAGGGGTGACCGTGCCGCCCGGAGAGTAGCTGATGTCCTGCATCTGCTCGTAGACAGCTTCCGCAATCTCCTTGCGGCCGTGGCCGACGTTCTTCAGCCACATGCTTGAAAGCGTGTCGAACCACTGCTCGCCTTCGACGTCCTCGACCCAACAACCCTTTGCGCTCTGCACCAGCTTAATGCCGGAGTCCTCGGACATGTCGCCCGCAGGACGTGCGTGGGGCCAAAAGTGGTCCATCGCCTGCTGTTTAACTTCTTCGATCTGTTCGCCGGTCAGCTTGGTTGCCACGGTAAACTCACCTCCGTAGATTCACGGCTGCATGTTACCATGTCTTTGATTGGGGCGCCACAGGTGGTTTATAGGCTGTTGGACTGGCCGATACGGAGTGGATTGAGCCCTTG
>JACZVF010000238.1 GCA_022572805.1 Chloroflexota bacterium | reverse complement strand
ATGTTACCGTTATTGAGCCGCGTGAGCGAAAGAAGCAAGCCGGTGAGCAGGTCGCCCTCCGGAGGCACTCCCAGCGTGTGAAGCCCGTCGCGGATCTGCGCATCCTTCAGCTCACATATGTAGCCGTCGATGTGCAGAACGAAGCTGTCGAAATCGTCGGGTATCTCGCTAACGCCCAGGTCCTCGTTGAGGCGCGCCTTCTCGACGACCTCCCAAATCTGTTGACGCAGAAGGGGTAGCTTCTGAGGGTCCATGCCCTGCGCCGTGGCGTACTCGTCCATTAGCTGCTCGCACCGGGTGATGTCGCCGTAGCTATCCGCCGTTGTCATGGACGGCACCAGGTGGTCGATGATGACGGCATGGGTCCGGCGCTTGGCCTGGGTGCCCTCGCCCGGATTGTTGATGATAAAGGGGTAGAAGTGCGGAATGTCCGGCAGGCACACCTCCGGGAAGCATGAGCGGGACAGGCCCACGCCCTTGCCCGGCAGCCACTCCAGCGTGCCGTGCTTGCCAAGGTGTACGATGGCGTCGGCCTTGTAGTCGTCCCGAAGCCAGCGGTAGAAGGCCAGATAGTGGTGAGTAGGCATGAACTCCGGGCTGTGGTAGATGGCTATGGGGTTCTCGCCAAACCCCCGCGACGGCTGTATGCCGATAAAGACGTTGCCGAAGCTGATGCCGGCCATGAACAGGTGCCCATCATCGGTGTAGACAGTACCGGGCGGGTCACCCCAGGAGTTCTTCATCTTCTCCTGCACGTCGGGGGGAAAGCCGACGAACTGCTTTTCGTACGCTTCTTTGGAAACGCGGCCCTCGGCGTTGCGCATCTGGTCCGGCGTCAGGAACTCCACATCGTAGGTGCAGCGCTCTATGAGCCGCCGCATCAGGGTATCGCCGTCCTCGGGTATGTCCTCGACGGTGTACCCCGCGCCCTTCATGGCGTTAAGCAGGTTTATTGCGGAGGCGGGCGTATCCAGGCCAACCGCGTTGCCCAGGCGCGAAGCCTTGGTCGGGTAGTTGCTGAGGACGAAGGCGACCTTTCTCTCGGCCACCGGTTTGCGGCTGAGCCCGGCGTAACGCGCAGTCAGCGATGCCAGCGAATTTATCTGCTCCAGGTCCGGCACGTAGCGTTTGACGGCCCCAGGCGCATCGCCGCTCCCCTTTACGTCGACGGGGGCAGCAACAGACTCTTTGAAGGATACGGGTACAGTGATAATGCGGCCGTCCAGCTCAGGCAGCGCCACGTTCATGGCAATGTCCAACGGACTCAGGCCCACGCCGCGCTCTTGCCAATCCGCCCGGGGTTCGGTGGATACGATGGCCTGGAGGATGGGCACGTCCAGCTGCTCCAGCACCTTGCTGTCCCAGCCAACGTCCGTGTTGGCGCTATCGGAGAGGCCCGGCTGGTGGCTCATGGCGAAGCTCTGCGTGCATATCACCACCTCCACAGTTGCCTTGCCGTCGCCATCCATCAGGTACTTGTGAAACACCGCGCCGTTGTTCTCGCGCAGGCTGGAGCAGAACACCGGCATGACGTTGCAGCCCTGCCCCTCCACCGCCTCCACGATGGCGTCCACAAATTCCAGGTTGGAACTCACCCAGTGGGCACGGTAAAAAAGCAGCGCGGCTGTGGGCAGGCCGGGCTTGTGATGGACCCGCCGATACTCGTCCACGCCCATGGCTTCCAGGCTGCCGGGACGATATATGCCGTCGGAGGGCAGAGGCCTGGGCGCGTCGTAGCCGTGCAGCGTGCCCAACACCTCGTCGCTAAGGAAGCGCAGGACGTTGGCGATGTTGGCGACGCCGCCGTGGTTCAGGTATTCGAAGCTGCCCTGTGCAATGATGCCGGGCGTCGTGGACCGGCGCTCGAACACCACGTCACGCGTGGGCTCGCCAGAGCAGGCCACCATGGGAATTCCGCGCCCTCTGCAGGCGGCCTCCAGCTTCCCGAAGCAATCGCCCAGCGCCTTGTCGCCGCCCAACAGCCGAAGCAACACCAGGTCCGTGCCGGGCAATGTATCGCTGAGGAAAGCGTCAAAGGCCTGATGGTCCTGCACAAGCGCCAGCGGATTCAGGGCCAGCGTATCCCGCAGCCCCTCGGGCAAGTCATGGAAAGCCCCGCTCAGGGCCAGAATGTCCGTGTCCGATGTGGTCAGAAAAAGAATCATTGGCGAGCTTTCTGCGCCAACATGGACCTTGATGGCAAATAGCGTTCCGCTCTTAGACTCAAAACAAAAAAACTCCGACCTTCTCTTTGGTCGGAGTCCTGTCGCGTAACCATATCAAAAACGTTACGTGTGGAAGGGCCTCCGCCAGCGAGAAGCAGACTTCCAACGTCCCGGCAGGTCTCCTGACTTACGGATCGATGCTTATGCGGCGCCTTCCCAGTCGAACTTGACCAGTGGCGTGCTGCCGCAAGCTCCCCGCTCACAGTGGCGCGGCCGTGAGGGACTCTCACCCTCTTCCTTTTTTGGATCGCCGGCAATTCACTGCGAACACAACAAACGCGTGAACTAAGCATCGCCTGTCGGCAATGAACCAACCGGACTTCCAAATTACCCGGACGTTGTCTTATATGTTGTTAAAAGTGGAATCTGTGCAACGAAGGAAACTTTAGCACCGTGGCCATAGGGTGTCAACTTAACGTCTACGCTGATCCTGCGCTTCGCCTACACCCCTCTCAGGTCCACCACACCAGCAGAGCCGGGGGCGTCGGGATTGTCGTCGTCGGGGCCGGTGGGGCCGCCATGCCGAGCCTTGGCGTTCCACTCCTCGATGTCCACCTCCACCAGCGCCGTCGCACCCAGGTCCGCAGAGGGCGGGGCGTCGTAGTGCTTACCAACCTCTCGCCCGGGGAAGTAACGCCGCACCATCTTGTCGAACAGATCGAATTTGCGCCCTTCATCCACCACCTCCCGTCCCTTGCCGAATAGGACCACGCTGCGGTAGTTGATGGAGTGGTTCATGGCCTTGCGCGAGTACACCAGGCCTTCAGTCAGCGTCACCGTTACGCACACGGGAACACCCGTGGCCAGCAAATTCATGGCCCGACTGCGCACTGAGCCGTGCAGGTAAATTTTGCCTGGAGTATTCGCGTCGTAGTGATAAGACAGAGGAATCACGAAGGGCATCCCGTCGTCCACAAATCCCACGTGCGCCACCATACCCGCTAACAGAATGTCCGGCGCATCATCGGTTACGGTCCGCTCCGGGTGATTTTTTATGTTAGTGCGTTCGGTTACTTTCACGGCCACTCCAGTTGGTTCGAATAGGGATGCAAAATACGAAAAGCCCCGGGCCGTCTCAGCGTCCGGGGCCTTTCGTGACTGTCGAAAGAGTCGGTTAGCCCACCGGCTGTCCGACGGCGTCGGCCATTTTGTCATGGGCCCAACGCAGCAACTCCTCGGTGTCTTCCCAGCCAATGCAGGCGTCGGTCACCGAGACACCGTACTCCAGAGAGGAAGAGTCGCCATTCAGCTTCTGCGCGCCGGCGCTTATGTTGCTCTCCAGCATGCATCCGATGATGCCGGCGTTGCCCGCAACCCGCTGCTCGATAATGTCTCGCAGGGCAATGCCCTGGCGGGTGTGGTCCTTGTTGGAGTTGCCATGGCTGCAGTCCACCAGCAGCTGCGACGGCACTCCGGACTTGGACAGTAGCTTGTGTGCCTCGGCAATTGCCCCCGCGCCGAAGTTCGGGCCTGTATTGCCGCCGCGCAACACCAGGTGACCGTAGGGGTTGCCGTTTGTGTGCACAACGCAGGTCTGGCCAAAGTGGTCTATGCCGAGAAAAGCGTGGGGCGCTCTGGCGGAGATCATGGCGTCCACGGCGATCTGCGCGCTGCCGTCGGTGCCGTTCTTGAAGCCGACGGGCATGCTTAGGCCGCTGGCCATCTGGCGGTGAGTCTGGCTCTCCGTGGTGCGAGCGCCTATGGCCGCCCAGGACACCAGCCCCGCCAGGTACTGAGGCACGATGGGATCGAGGAACTCGGTGCCGGTGAACACGCCCATCTCGCCGATATTGATGAGCAGGGTGCGCGCCCGACGCAACCCCTCGTTGATGTCGAATGTGTCGTTCAGGTGCGGATCGTACAGGAGTCCCTTCCAGCCGACGGTAGTGCGAGGCTTCTCGAAATACACGCGCATGACGATGAGCACGCGGTCGCCGATCTCATCAGAGAGCTTCTTCAGGCGCTCGGCATAGTCCAGGGCCGCCCTCTCGTCGTGTATGGAGCATGGCCCCGTAATGACCAGGAACCTGGGGTCTTCGCCCCGCAAGACTGCCTGGATCTGGCGTCTGCCCTCAAGAACGGTCGCCTCTACCTCGGGCGTGAGCGGAAGCTCATTCACAAGGTCCACGGGGCTTACAAGAGGCTCCGTGCGCTGTATGTTAACGTCGCGTGCCGGTGACGGTTGCATCTTTCGTAACTCTCCTCTTTTTTCGAATATCCCTGGTTACCACTCTTTACATGCAGTGCTGGCTTTCCCCAAACCAGTCCAGAGCGGACGATTGATCCATCTGCCCGAACGACATATCTGGTCATCCAGTCGCAGGCCACAAAAAAACCCAGCCCGATTCGCCTGTCTCC
>JACZVF010000237.1 GCA_022572805.1 Chloroflexota bacterium | reverse complement strand
TCCAGAACTCCCGCCTCACCGGGGAGCTTTACGACGGGGCGAAGTAGCAGCTAGCAATTAGCTGTCAGCCGTCAGCCATCAGCGGTTGGCATTCCCCTTCGTCCATAGGTGTGGTCGGGTGCCGGCGATTAGCAATCTGGGAGAACGGTCTTTACGAAAGACGACTCCGTGCCGCTCCAGACCTGCCGCATCACGAGGGAGAGAGATAGCTGAGTGCTGAGTGCTGACACCTGACAGCCATCAACCTACGAACCAGGCCGCCAGCTCCTCGCGGTTGCGCTCTAGCCAGGCATTGTTGAGCTGAATGCGCTCCAGGGACTGGCGGATGGTCCGCTCCGCCCCCGGCGCGGGGTGGTCATTGAAGAACCGCTCCACGTCCTCGCGCATATCCAGCGTTGTGAAGCCGGACGTAATGGACACCAGCCGCATCAGGGCAAAGCCCCCCTCACCGTAGCGACGGTCCAGCTCCGCCCAGTTGTCCTTTAGGAACTGCCAAGCAAGGTCGCGGCCCGACCTGTTTCCGGCAACCAGGCTTATCAACGAAACGGACTCGTGAGCCCTGATTTCGTCACCCAGTGACCTGTTAAGCGCATCCTGAAGTAGCTCCGGCTGTTCGAAGCTGGTGAGGCCGTAAAGGAACCTGACCTTCTCCTCTTGAAGCGTGGCTTTGGCTCGCATGTCCCACATGGCGTCGTACGTGGAGCGGTCGCCTTTTTTTGCGGCCAGGGCGAACACGGTGCCGCGAATGTCCGGGCTGACGTTGGCGGGGTCATCGGCGTAGGCGGAAAAGCGGGCAGCAGCCTCACGAAGCGTGTCCTCGTCATCCGCGCCGCCCATGTGATTAAGGACCGTGCTGCGGAGAAGCGTATCCAGGTGTCCCTCGCCGGGCCTGGCGTCCCAGCCGATCTTGGCGGCGGTCTCCAGCATGATGCTTCGGGAGAACGCCTGGAAGCCATTGTAGAAAGATTCCTCCCACACCAGCGTATCCATGCCGCCCATGTTGGAAGACAGGTCGGCGCAAACCGGGGCGTTATCCTCGCCCTTGTAGGCCTCCGCGATGGCGAGAAAGTCGGTGGCCGATATCATGCCGGCCCTGGACAGCGCGTAGGCATCGTTCTGGACGCCCAGCCTGTCTGAGGCGGAGAGCTCTTTGGTGCGGATGGGTCCGGCCAGGCGTTGCAGGTCCTCGGGGGAGTACTTGACGCGAAAGAAACCCGTCTGCTCCGGATTGACCTTTACCCAGGCGTTCTCGCCGTCCGAGGCCAGTAACGAGCTGGACGTCTTCCGATCATCCATCAGCAGCGAGGCCGAAGCGTGGGCAGATTTTAAACCGACCGGCACCCTCCATAAGGCAGGGTCGCTTTCACCAGGGCTTAGAATGTCGTCGTAAGTGAATTTTCGCTGGGTCAGATGGACGGTAATGCCGTCGGCGGTCCGCTCCACCTTGGTGTCCAGCACGGGGTAGCCGGTCTGCACCACCCAAGAGTCCATAATGTCGGCGACAGGCTGTCCGGAGGCGTCGCCCAGGGCGTTCCACAGGTCGCGTCGCCCGGCGTTGTCGTACTGGTGCTTCGTCAGGTACTGGTGAAGGCCTCGCTGGAATGTCTCCGCCCCGAGGAAGGTCTCCAGCATCCGAAGCACGGACGCGCCCTTGCTGTAGCTGATGGCGTCGAATAGCTGGCCGATCTCAGCCGGGTTCTTGACCTCCTGCTCGATGGGGTGGGAGTTGCGCAGGCCGTCCAGGCTTAAGCCCCGGTTGGTGTCGCCGGATACGAACTGCGTCCAGATTTCCCACTCGGGGTACAGGCTGTTTACGGCCATGTCGCCCATCCACGACGCGAAGCTCTCGTTCAGCCACAGATCGTTCCACCAGGCCATGGTGACAAGGTCCCCGAACCACATGTGGGCCATCTCGTGGGCGATAATCGACGCCACCGTCTGGCGGGTGCCCGCTGATGTGTTGTCCGGGTCCACCAGTAAGGCCGTCTCCCTGTAAGTAATGGCGCCCCAGTTCTCCATGGCGCCCGCCGCGAAGTCCGGTATGGCAATGTGGTCCATCTTTGGCAGCGGGTAGGGGATTCCGAAGTACCCGTTGAAGTATTCCAGCAGCTTCAGAGAGACGTCCAGGGCGAACCGCCCCTGCTCCTCCCTGCCTCTGGTAGTGAACACCCGCATCAGGGTGCCGTTGTCGCCGGTCTGCTCTATGCAGGAAAGGTCGCCAATGATGAAGGCCAGCAGGTAGGTAGACATTACCGGCGATTCGGCAAAGACGATGGTCTTAATGCCGTTGCCCTCGGACTCGCCCGTGTTGGTCTCGCTGATAATCGGCATGTTGGACACCGCCGTCAGCTCAGAAGGGATAACCAGCGTAAGCTCGAAGGCCGCCTTCAGCGCCGGCTCGTCCCAGCAGGGGAATGCCCTGCGCGCGTCTGTCGACTCGAACTGGGTTGAGGCCATCCACTGGTTGTTACCATCTACGTCCTCGTATTGACTGCGGTAAAAGCCCCGAAGCTTGTCGTTAAGCTCGCCCGTGAACACGATTTCCAACGATGCTGCCCCTTCAGCCAGGCTAACGCCGAAATCGAACGTCACCGTCTCCTGTTCTTCGTCATAGGAGATTTTCTGCGCAGGGATACTTCTGCCATTTGCGGTCAGGGCACAGCTCTGCACATCGATTTCGACGGAGTTCATCGTGATAGTGGTGGTTGGCTCCAGAATCTCGATGCTTACGCTTTCGCGCCCCTTAAATGAGAGCTGTTGGAGGTCCGGCTCAAGTTCAAGCTGGTACCTGAGAGGCTTGACGTTGGTTGGCACTAGAATCGCATTAGATTTCGCCATTCATTTCCTCTGAATAAAAAGATCGCCGGATTGAAGGGGCGTTGCGGGTCCGGTGGGCTAGGCGCCCTTCCAGTTAGGCTTGCGCTTCTCGGCAAAGGCTCGCGGACCTTCTATGAAGTCCTCCGAGGCGGCGGCCTTCTGATACTCGGTGTAGCTGCGGCTCAGCGAAACGTCCAGGGGCCAGCCCAGGCCCATCATGGCCATCTGCTTGCTGGCCCTGGCCGACAGAGGCGCTACCTCCAGGATTTCGTTGGCCCAGCGCTCGGCGGCGGCCATAAGATCGGCCAATGGCACAACCTCGTTGACCAGGCCCAGCCTGTACGCCTCCTGAATGGAGATGCGCTTGGCCGTTAGCATCATGCCCATGGCTATTTTTAATGGGATGTGCCGTGGCAACCGATGAACTCCGCCCGCGCCCGCCACCAGCCCCACGCGAGGCTCCGGCAGGCCAACCTCGGCGTGGTCCGCAGCGATGATGATGTCGCAGGCCAAGGCCAACTCGAAGCCGCCTCCCAGAGCGTAGCCGTTTACGGCGGCGATTATTGGCTTCCAGCACTCGAAGTTGGAGGTTATTCCGCCAAACCGAGCGATGTCCATACTGCGGTCTTGCCTGCCATGCTCCGCCGTGTACCTCAGGTCGTTGCCGGCGCTGAAGGCCCTGTCGCCTGCGCCGGTTATGATGGCCACCCACACGTCAGGGTCGTCGCGGAAGTCGCTGAACGCGTGGTACAGCTCCTGGTTGGCCGGGGGGTGAAGGGCGTTCAGACGTTCGGGACGGTTGATGGTCACATACGCGATGCGCCCCTTCTTTTCGTACTTGATGAACTCGTATGACATGGGCCATCTCCAAAAGATTTATAGAGCGTTTATGCAGGTATAACTTCCGCGCGAGAGTATATCAAAATTTCCTGAGTAGCCAAACCGAACGTAAAGGTAAATCTCAACGGCACGCGGCACTAAATCTCGGCTCTCTCACCATCGGTCCCAGTGAAGGACCTGGTCAACGGGCTGGCGATTCGTTGGCCCGTAGCGCACGCCGTCTGCAGGGAATCCCACCGGAAGAAGGGCAGCAGTCTCCACGTTTTCGGGTAGGCCCAAAAGCTCCTTGACCTCACCCTCGTAAGCCTTGTGAAAGGTCGTCAGCACACTGCCCAGACCCAGCGCCCTGGCCGCCAGCAGAATGTTCTGAACTGCGGGGTAGATGGACGCGCCTGTGGTCAGGCCGGTGGGGCCGCTGTGCTCGATGCAGGGGAGAATCAGCACAGGGGCCTCGCCGAGATGGTCCACCAGGTACACGGCCGAGTCGAACAGCCTCTTGTTCACCGCCTCCACGTAGCGTATGCGAGGGATTGCGGCGCGGCCCGCCTTCTGGTAAATATCGCCGAGCTTGCTCCTCAGGCCGGCATCCCGCACCACGATAAACGACCAGCCCTGCTGGTTTGTGCCGCTGGGCGCCCTTGTCGCGGCTTCTATAAGCTTTGCAATCATCTCCTCGGGGACGGGGTCCGGTTTCAGGTAGCGAATTGCCCTCTGGGTATTCATGGCCTCAAAAAGACCGATGTCAGCGCTCATCTGGAATCTCCTGTTGGTGTTCAATGGGCCAAGCAATTATAGTCGACGGCTGCCCAACATTATCGATGTCTGTAAGGCTTCCAGCTACCGGAGGCAAACCGGGTCTGCTAGAATTTCACGGCCAGGCAAGCTTTGCACAATAAGTCGTCTCGCGGCCTGTGGTTCGACAAGCTCTCCACGCACGTAAGTTGAAAGATACGTTCGTCCTGTCCGAC
>JACZVF010000236.1 GCA_022572805.1 Chloroflexota bacterium | reverse complement strand
AAATGCATCGAATCCCCTCTGCCCGGGCCGTATCGGAGGATGGCTTCCAGCCATTCCTCAAGCTCGTCTACGTTCGTTACCAGGCCGGCCTCAACGGCGTATTCCAGGCCGTGTGAGTACGAAAACGCGCCTACGGGAAACGACGGCGACAGCCACGACAGCAACCTGTACAGGTCTCGAG
Source organism: Chloroflexota bacterium (assembly GCA_022572805.1). Classification (GTDB taxonomy): domain Bacteria; phylum Chloroflexota; class Dehalococcoidia; order Lucifugimonadales; family JADFKI01; genus Casp-Chloro-G4. Next base: position 4,453 of record JACZVF010000236.1, on the reverse strand, counting down.
AATTCATCGGCTAAAATAAAAAGTAGCGCTGCGCCAGGGAGACCTCCGACGCCGGCTCGCAGGTCAGCAGTTCGCCATCCGCCCGGACTTCGTAGGTCTCCGGATCAACCTCGATATCCGGCAGAGCGTCGTTGTGGACCATTGAACGCTTGTTGATGTTGCGCGTATTCGTCACCGCAACCGTCTGCTTATTCAGGCCCAATTCTTCAGGCAAACCCTGCTCGATGGCGGCCTGAGACAGGAATGTGAGTGAGCCCGCGGCTATGGCGCCGCCGAATGCCCCGAACATGGGACGATAATGCGTCGGCTGCGGCGTGGGGATAGACGCGTTAGGGTCGCCCATGAGGGCCGCCGCTATGGTGCCGCCCTTCAGGACCATGTCCGGCTTCACGCCAAAGAAGGCCGGTGTCCAAATGCAGATGTCCGCAAGCTTGCCGACCTCCAGCGAGCCCACGTGGTCCGAGATACCGCAGGCGATGGCCGGATTTATGGTGTACTTGGCAATGTAGCGCTTGGCCCTGAAGTTGTCGTTGTCGCCGGTCTCTTCCGGCAGACGGCCTCGCTGGCGTTTCATCTTATCCGCCGTCTGCCAGGTGCGGATTATGACTTCACCGACGCGCCCCATGGCCTGGCTGTCCGACGAGATCATGCTGATGGCGCCAAGGTCGTGAAGGATGTCCTCGGCGGCAATGGTCTCCCGGCGGATACGGCTCTCGGCGAAGGCTATATCCTCCGGAATGCGCGGGTCCAGGTGATGGCACACCATCAGCATGTCCAGGTGCTCGTCGATGGTATTCACCGTGAATGGCCGCGTTGGATTGGTAGAGGACGGCAGCACGTTCAACAGGCCGCAGACCTTGATGATGTCCGGCGAATGACCCCCACCGGCGCCCTCCGTGTGGTAGGCGTGGATGGTGCGTCCCTTGAAGGCCTCTATGGTGGTCTCCACAAATCCAGACTCATTCAGCGTGTCGGTATGAATCAACACCTGCACGTCCATGTCGTCGCCGACGCCCAGGCAGGTGTCTATGGCTGACGGGGTCGACCCCCAGTCCTCGTGCAACTTGAGGCCGCAAGCCCCGCCGTTAACCTGCTCCACCAGCGCCTCAGGCGAGCTGGAGTTGCCTTTGCCCCAGAAACCGAGGTTCATGGGGAAGGCGTCGGCGGCCATGAGCATGCGTCCCAGGTGCCAGGGACCCGGTGTGCATGTGGTGGCGTTGGTGCCCGCCGCCGGGCCCGTGCCGCCGCCCAACATGCTGGTGATTCCGCTGTAAAGCGCCTCGTCGATCTGCTGCGGGGATATGAAGTGAATGTGGGCGTCGATGCCACCCGCCGTCACCAGCTTGCCTTCGCCGGCGATAATCTCCGTGGCCGGGCCGATGATGGTATCTACGCCAGGCTGTACATCTGGGTTGCCCGCCTTGCCTATGGAGAAGATGCGGCCGTCTTTGATGCCGATGTCGGCCTTGACGATGCCCCAGTGGTCCAGAATAAGGGCGTTGGTTATCACCGTGTCCACGGCGCCTTCGCCGCGGGTAACCTGTGACTGGCCCATGCCGTCGCGGATGACCTTGCCCCCTCCGAACTTGACCTCCTCGCCGTAAACGGTGCGGTCTTCCTCAACCTCGATGATAAGCTCCGTATCGGCAAGCCTAATCTTGTCGCCGGTGGTCGGGCCGAACATGGCGGCGTAGGCGCTTCGGCTGATTTCTCTGGGCATGGTCTACCTCTCCAGCGGTCCGTTTACCTTGCCGTTGAAACCCCGCACCGTACGCGTGCCCGAGAAGGCCACGAGCGTCACCTCCCGCGTCTGGCCAGGCTCGAAGCGCGCCGCCGTCCCCGCCGGAATATCCAGACGAAATCCCAGCGTTTGGCCCCGATCGAAATCCAATGCCTCGTTGGTCTCAAAGAAGTGGTAGTGAGAGCCTATCTGGATGGGCCTGTCCCCTGTATTGGATACATTCAATGTAATGGACTCGCGGCCCTAGTTGAGGGTTATCTGGCCGCGCGCCGGGAAAATTTCCCCAGGAATCATGGTCGCTCCTGCCTGTGACGAGTTTGGGGTCACGGGTCCGGGTCACTAAATTTCGTCAACGGATTGGCTGGTGTATCGTCACGAGCTTGGTGCCGTCGGGAAAAGTGGCCTCCACCTGAACGTCGGCGATCATCTCCGGGACGCCTTCCATGACATCCTCGCGGCTGAGGACCGTCGCGCCTGCTTGCATGAGGTCTGCCACGGAACGGCCGTCTCTTGCGCCTTCCATTATGTAGTCGGTGATGAGGGCCACAGCCTCGGGGTGATTCAGCTTCACGCCGCGCTCCTGCCTGCGGCGGGCGACTATGGCGGCCATAGCCACCAGCAGCTTGTCCTTCTCTCTGGGTGTGAGATTCACATGGAGTCTCCGGCCCTGAATGTTTACCCGTCCAGATAGATACCCTACGGCAAAGATATATTATAGCTACAAGGCCGCACGCCTTTGCGCCGCCACCTCATACGCTCCAGATCGCGGGCAGGCCCTTGTCAGTCCAGCCCAACGCTGATGCGAAGTTCGCGATAAAGCCGGCATAGGCTCGCCTCACCTCCGCCGGGTCTCTACCGAGCCACCGGGCGATCACTACGTTGCCAATCAAGGTGGCGCCCGACCTGCACCTGTCCGTCCTAATCAGCGATTTAACGCAATCCACACGCTCCAGAGCGTCCTTGGACACGTACAGTAACGTTGCCATTGCCTTGGCCTGATCGAACCCGTGAGGAGATTCCATCTGCCTGGCTACGTCGCCTGCGAGGTGAAGATTGTCGGCCCAGGCCATCTTTCCACCGAATTTAACCCGCCACTCGTCGTGCACTAGGCCGCGAGTAAAGCCTTCTCCACTGGCGGACCTGCCGAATACCAGCAGCTCACCTGCGATGGCGGCCGCCTGGCCATCCACGTCCAACACGGTCCTGCGCCTGAGCCGAACGCCGTCGAAGAGGATCGTTTCCTGCGGTACCCAGCGAAGTCTAGACCCAGCGTCGAGCTTGAGGTTCGTTTCGATGATCGTGTCCGCGCCGTTGGCTCGGTACGCCTTCTCCGCTGCCTGTGACGTTATTACAGACCTGGTACCCTCACCCATGACGACATTGACCTGCAATTCGTCTCCGCCCACCAGGCCACCCGATGTGTTTGCCAACACGATTTCAGATTCAACATTGCCCGAGTGATTCTCCGGCATGAATATCCGCAGCGGGCTCCGGTGGAAGTAGTCCACGCGCTGACGTCCGTTTTTTCGGTGGACGATGACGTCAGCTCTGCCGTGCACGTTAAAAGCCCCCGGTATGTATATATGGCCTCGGGTATGGACGGGATGGCACGGGTCCGATTAACGGTCCCTCCGTGACCAGGAGATAATAGCATCATGAGCAACGCATCACGACCTGGATCGCCATTAATTCCGTGGAGACTCGCAGTGCGCCCTTAGCCGGCCCCTATGATTAGCGTCTAAATCTCCCGGCCATGGCCCACCGGCTCAGGTCCGCCAACAGGCGTTGAAGCAGGGGCATGCGGATAGTTCACGGAAATTCAACCTACGGGGTTCGCTTGCCGAACTTGCACGCGTTCGGCGGCGGGGGGACATGTGGTCTGGTCTGTAACGAGTCTACATTCGTTAAGCGGCGTTCACGTCGGCCAGTGGGAAGCGCAATCTAACGAATGTGCCTTTGCCCGGCTCGCTTTCGATCTCGATGTCGCCACCATGCGAAGTGACTATGCTGTAGGACGTGTAGAGCCCTACCCCCATGACCAGCCGGTCCTCGCGTTTTTTGGTCGTTACGAATGGCTCGAATAGCCTGTCCATCACCACCTTGGGAATCCCGACGCCGTTGTCCCGAATGCCGATCACCGCGCACGACGATTCCACGGTGGTGGTCAAGGTTATCGTGCCGCCCTCAGGCATTCCCTCGACCGCGTTTCTCAGGAGATTGATGAAAAGCTGTTGGATCCGACCCGGCATGCAGTTCACCAGCGGAGAACGGTGATACTCCCGGACCAACTCGACGACGCAAATCTCCTTGCCGATGAGCGTGATCGCCCCTTCAAGAATTTCGGCTATGTTCACCTTTTTCATCTCGCGTGAATTCCAGGAATATTGCAGAAGGTGACAGGTGATGCCGCTAATCCTGTCGGACATTTCCTTGATGTCCTTGAGGAATCCCACGGCTTTCGGCGAAGCCAGGTGCTCCTGCGGGTTGGAAAGCAACATCTGCGCCTTGCCGGAAATCACGAATACCGGATTGTTGATTTCGTGAGCGATGCCGTTGGAGAGCGAGCCAAGCGTTGCCATTCGGGCCGACTGTATGAGCTGCGCCTGATATTCCTGCAGCTCTCTCAGGCGACGCATCTGGTCCAACTGCAGCTGCACTATTCGCACTCCGGCCTGAATTCGTGCCCTTAGCTCGCTACGGCTGAACGGCTTC
>JACZVF010000235.1 GCA_022572805.1 Chloroflexota bacterium | reverse complement strand
ACCTCGATGACTTCATGTTCTCCGTCACTAAGCAACTATCTCGAAGAGGCGGATGCCTTGTTCCCGCCACCCACCCTGGGGACTCTTGTTGCTGGGGGCACACCCCCAGGCCCTCTGCCAGAGGGGAAAGCCCCTCTGAACTCCCCCATGACGATTTTAGGATATTCACTAAATACTAATTACTAATTACTCAAAACTGTCCAACCGCTATGCGTTCAGGATGCCTTCCCTGGCAAAGGCGTCCGCCAGGCGGGCTATACCCTCGCGGATATCCTCCGGCGTGTTGTAACCGAAGCACAGGCGGGCGTAGTTCTTGCCCGAGACGCCGTCGGGGGCGAATAACGGTCCCGACTGGTATCCAACGTCAACCGCATCCAGGACCTTGTCGCGAATGGCCTGGAGGTCGGCCTCCTCCTGCATCTTCAGCCAGACGAAAAGACCACCGGCGGGCTCGCTCCACTCGGCGGCCGAGCCGAAGTTCTCGCCCAGGGCGGCAACCATGGCGTCTCGCTTGCCCCTCTGTATGTTGTTGATCTCCACGATGTGTTCGTCCAAGTGGCCGGTGGCGTACCGATGCACCGCCCAAGCAGCGAACTGGTTCACGGAGCCGCCACTCTTTACAACCCTGGCCACGTCCAAAATGGGCTTGGGGGCTGTCATGTATCCCAGGCGCATCCCCGGAGCGATGATCTTAGAGAATGACCCCGTGTACATGACGCTGCCCGTGTCGTCCATGGAGTAGATGGAAGGGACCGACTCACCCTCGTAGCGAAGGTCCACGTAGCAGTCGTCCTCCAGAATAGGCACGCCGTACGTGTGCGAAAGCCTCAGCATGGCCTCACGCCGACCCTTCGTTGCGGTCCACCCCTGCGGGTTCTGGAAGGTGGGTATGGTGTAGATGAACTTGGGCTTCTTGCCCTGGCCGATTGCGTTCTTGATGGCGGATTCCAGGGCGTCGGGCAGCATGCCATCCTGGTCGCAAGCTATCCCTCGAATATCCGTGTGGAACCGCCGGAGCTGCCCCAGCGTTCCTGAGTACACGAAGTCTTCGGTGAGCACAACGTCGCCCGGGTCCAGCAGCGTCTCGCAGATCATGTGGATGGGCTGGCCGGAGCCGTCGCCCAGGATGATGTCGTCAGCGGAGACGTGGATTCCACTATCGCGCGCCAGCTTTTGCGCCACGAACTCCCGCAGTGGGGCGTAGCCGCTCTGGTGGGCGTAAAGGGCCAGGTCCGCACCCTCCTGCTCCATGGCTTCCCTGAGGCCATCCAGCAGCCCATCGATCGGCAATGAGGCGGGATCGGGATACGCTACGGCGAAGTCGTACTTGCCGCGTTTAACCACCGGCGCGTCCCGTGCCTCAGGCGCATTTTTCGCGATCAGTCCCTCAAAGCTGAACCGGGAATCCGCCATTCGTCATCCTCCTTTATTCCGCGGTCGACCTATGGCTTCAGGGGGCGTGCATGCATGCCACAGGGCCATACGGGCGATTCACGGACAAGTGTATTACCTTTCCTGAAAGAACACAACGAAGCTCGGCCGACTGACGGAATGGCCTTTACAAGCTCGGTGGCGCATACTGTTGGGTGGTACAATGCCGCAATCACCCAAGGCGCCGGCGTGTTTGCGGACTCTCCGCCCAGGACATACCAAACAGGACGTCAAGCAGATGGTAACAGTCCTTAGAATACTGTTCCTGGTCTTCGTCCTCTCCACGTTCCTAATGAACCTGGGGTGGCGCAAGCGTGTCATCGTCCTGTCGGTATCAGGTCTCCTGATGGTGGTAGCGACGATCTTGACAATCTCGCTCTCGGGCAGGCCAACCGACGACGCTGAATTCCCCATACGGACTGTCGCGGTGGCACCTCCAGTCGCGACCCGACCACCAAAGGCGCCCAGCTTCGAATCTGCATGTAACCAGTTCCGCCTGGTGGTGCGGGACATAGATACAGGTCGTCTTGCGGCATTCGCGGAGCGCAAGGAGCGGATGGACGAGATTCGGGACAGCGCGACGTTCGCGGGGTCCCCGGCCTCGTTTCTCGACCTGATCAACACCTATTCGCATGCCGTGGACCAGAAGCTGGGCATCGACAGTACCTCGGCGCCGCCCGCCTTAATGAACGAGACTGACGCGGAGGCGCTGGACAGGGCCATACGCAGGGCCCGTGATGATATGCTTAGCGAGTGCCGCGCCAGGCAGGGCTAGTTGGCGACGCCGGTCGCTAGCCCATAACGGTTGGCACAGCAGCGGCCTGCCCGGACCCTCCGCCCGGTTTAGCGCGCACCAATCAGGCAAGAGCCTCAACTCATTCCAAGCTCTAATTAAGCAGCCCAAGTGGACAGGAGAAAAACAATGGCAGACATATCGGAACTAAAGCAGCAACTCATCGAGGCTTGTAAGTTCATCATCAACACAGGCGTCATGTCCCTGAGCAACCACGGCAACTTCAGCGCCCGGGTGCCGGACAGCGACACCTTCCTGCTGACGGCAGGCGGGTCATTCGACAGCCTGGGGCCGGACCAGATCGCGTTGTTCCAGATGGACGGCACGCTGCTGGACGGCGCCGTCGAGCCTGCATCGGCAGAGATCGTGGAGATGCATGGGGTGGTGTACCGGCTGCGCTCGGACATGGGCGCCGCCGTCCATACGCACTCGCCCATGGCCACGAGTTACGCCGTTGCGGGACAGTCCATTCCTCTGATCTACGAGGCGCTGGCCAGATTCGACATGACGGATGGCGTGCCACTTGCGGCCTACGGCCCACGCGGCTCCAGGGAATCGGTGGACAACATCGCAAAGGCTATCGAGACCCATACGAACATCGGCGGAGTGCTGCTGGCCAACCACGGCGTGCTGGCCTTCGGCGCGGACCCTATGTCGGCCGCCCGCGCCAACGTCATCATAGAAGAGGCGGCAATCCTGGGCATTAACGCCGGCGCAATCGGCAAGGCGGAGCCGATTCCCGCCAACATGGTGGCGTATACGCAGAGGCGGAGAGATGAGTTCGCGTCGGCAGGGGTCCGGAAGGCGCAGGACTAGACGACGCCCATCTCTCTTAGTCGAACAAGGTCTTCCCTGGTGTAGCCTAGAAGCTCACCATAGACCTCGTGGTTGTGCTGTCCCAATGTCGGCGCGGGGTCGAGTTGCCACTTGATGCCCTGGGGCTGGTATGGGCCTGCCGGATACTCCAGTTCCCCTGCCACAGGGTGGAATACCTTGGCGAAATACTCGCGCTCCCGCAGGTGCTCCCAGCCCAGGATATCCTCCGGCGAGGCGATGTAGGCGAAGGCCAGCCCCATTTCTTGGGCCATCTCGAATATCTCTCGTTTGCCGTGTTCCATCAGCCACGGCAGCATCAAGGCATCAAGCTCATCAGCGTTGGCGCCCCGGCCCTCCCGGTCGTCGAACTTGGGGTCCGTCAGCGCTCCGATCTGCATGAGCTCGGCGACCTCAGGCCACTTGTGGTCCGGACCCGCGATTACCCCTACGTAGCCGTCCTTGCAAGGATAGGGGCCCCAGGCGGCGCGCCCGTAGCCACGGTTGCCGGTCCTGCGGAAGTTGCTGCCGGTGTAGCTGTACTGGCTGAGGGCGTTCTCAAGAATCGTCGACAGGTACTCCGATATTGCCACGTCCACATGCTGACCCTGCCCGGTGCCGTCGCGGTGCCACAGGGCGCACATCGTCCCCACGAAGCCGTTCTGGCCGGCGCCGTACTGGGCCAAACGAACTCCCATTTGCAGGGGCTCCCTGCCGGGGTCGCCGGTGATGTACATCAGCCCGCCCAGGGCGTACAGGTTGATCTCCCTGGCAGTGTAATCCCGATAGGGGCCCGTCTGCCCGAAGTTGGAGATGGACGTCATCACCAGCTCTGGCTTGGCGTCTCGCAGCGTGTCGTAGTCCAGGCCCAGGCTTGCCATTACTCGCGGCTGAAAGTTTTCGATGACAACGTCGGCCCAGCCAAGCATTTCCAGGAAAATGTTCTTCCCGGCGGCCTTCTTCAGGTCCAGCGTGACGCCTTTCTTGCTGCAGTTGAGGGCCAGGAACAGACCGCTCTTCTCCGGTTCGGGGGTGTCGTCGGGATACGGCCCGAGATGTCTGGAAGGGTCGCCGTGGCCTGGCAGCTCAATCTTGATGACGTCGGCGCCCTGCGTGGCCATGAGGCGCGTCGCGTAAGGACCCGCCACGTAGCGCGTCAGGTCAAGGACTTTCAGTCCGGAAAGCAGGCCATCGTCTTTGGGTGGTTCTTGGATGGTCAGTCCTCATGCCGCTGTCATTATGCCCCGCTCATTGCTTCGGGCGTCGCGTCGGGTGGCGCTACTGAATGGCGATAACGGCCCGCTTGTGGTTGGCCACCGCGATGCGCTTATCCGGGCCCTCGTAGACCTCGATGTCGTACGTCAGCCGATTCCGGTCGACCTCGGTGAGCTTAACCTTGACCTGCACCTTCTCGCCCATGGCGGTCGGCGCCACGTGACGCAGCCCATCTACGGCGTACCCGACCGTGGTGTGCTGCTCAGGCAGGTAAGGCTCCGACTGCAGGATGCAGGCGTTCTCCATCAGCCCCAGCAGCGCCGGTGTGGAGAGCACGTCGGCGCCGTCTTTGCCCATGCGGTTGACACTGTCGTTTTTGGTGACCTCGTACTCATGCTCGAAGGTCTGCCCCATCTGAAATTTATC
>JACZVF010000234.1 GCA_022572805.1 Chloroflexota bacterium | reverse complement strand
TAGAATTAGGTCGGACTCCGAATCCTCGGAGAGCCGGGGCGAGGAATCTGCGACGTTGGCGAGTCTGAATGCGTACCCACATAGATTCCTCGTCGTCCCTCCTCGGAATGACAGAGAGGCGTTTTGGATGATGCAAAGCCACGATCCCTTGCTCAATGTCATTCCGTCCGACACTTCAAATAGAATCAGGTCGGACTCCGAATCCTCGGAGAGCCGCGGCGGGGATCTGCGACATCGGCCAGTCTTTACGCGTAGCCTCATAGATTCCTCGTCGTCCCTCCTCGGAATGACAGTTGTTCGTTGGGCTGTCATTCGTGGCTCTGTACATTGCCGCATACAAACTATCTAGTCGTTCAACTCCAACGTCAGCACCCGGCTCTTCCACACCTCGAAGGCGATGCCCTCCAGCGTGGCGTGGTTGGGCCGGTCCATCTGAAGCGTGCGGCTGAGCACCTTGGGCCCCAGGTCCTGCAACAACCGGCACCGCTCCCGGAAGGCCCGCAGCGTGTTCCTCTCGCCGCCCAGCAGCACGTAATCCATGTTCCTGCCGAAAGGCTCGAAGACATCCCGCACAACCTCGCAGGTCTTGTCGTAAAGCTCCCTTACCAGGCGGTCGCGGCTGCGCATGAAGCGGCGCTGCGAACTGCCGCCGGCGCGGTGTCGGTTCTTCACGTGACGGGTGTCCGTCTTGGAGGCGGACAGGCATTCGCCCCTGAGTACCGCCACGGCGTAGCGCCCCATGCGCAGAAGCACCACGCCAATCAATAGCTCTCGTTCCAGCAGGTTTCGCAACTTGATTGTGCTGACGCCTTGCTCGTGGGACTCTGTGTCGAAGGGAAAGGGCGGCAGGACGGCGGTGGCCCTGCCCTCGCCCATGAACACCGCCGCCCCCGTATCCGATGGGCCGATTTCGCTAACAATATCCGCTAGCGTTCGCCTTTCATCGTCCGGCATGTCATGAAGCGCCGCGTTGGTAGGGCCAGCATGTAAACCAGGCCGAAGAAAGACGCTGCGTCGGCACCAGACGCCCTCATCGAGCTCCGTAAGAAGCCTCAGCAGGCGGGCCTTGCTGGTCGAATGCCGGTCAACTACCTTTGCAGACACGAGATACCTATGCCGGATCCGTGAAAAAATCGTACTTGATGCCTGACCGCTCTACCACCCAATCAACGTCCTCCTCCAGCAGGTAGCCTTCCTCCACAAGCTGCATCGCCGCTTCGTAGACCATATCCAGGTAAATGTCCTTGGTCCTGTACCTTTCCTCAATGGAGAGCCTGGGGTCGCCGGCTGCCCTGCGGCTCCGTCTGTCCAGGGGGAAGGGCAAAGTCCAGCCGGCCAGGCCGCCGGTGACGCCGATGACCAGTCCCGTGTTGCCAATGGCCGAGTGGCGCAGGTTCCAGCCAGTGTACGTCGCCAGCGGCACCGTGATATCCGGCAGGGATATGCCGGCGACCTCGTTGCAGTCGTCATTGATGTCGGACACGAAGGCCGGGTACTCCTCGCCGACGATTGCGGGCAGCGTGACAGTCCGTCCCAGGTGTGTTTCCGGGCCGTAGTCCAGCCGCCTGGCTCGCGTCGGCGGATTCGGCGCGGTAACACCCGGCAGTGCGTTTAGCTTGTCCAGTAGCGTTTTGGACTCCACGGCGGTGCCGTTGGACAGGCTGGGATGCCTGCTGGGTGGGGGCGCATCTCCCTCGGTGACCCACCTGTCCAGGTTGTGCAACGCCGCCCTCTGCAGGGGAGAGTAGTCCACGCTGTTGAACGGCAACTGGCCGCGAACGCCGTCGTTGGGCCGCGCCTCCTCGGGCGGGAAGATGCCTACCCCGTGTTGGGTGCCGGTGAAGTGATACCGACGCACGCTGTCCGAGTGCTCCGGCGCGTCCTGTAGCTTTTCCAGGTCCGTGTGTATCAGGCCGGCATCACCGCGCCAGTACTCGGCCGACGTGTTGGTGAACATGATCTTGGGCGCCTGGCCCTCGTTCTTGAAGCGGCCCAGCAGCGAGCCGGTGTCGCCGGTGACCGGGTCGGTCTGCTCTGTGTCGGTAAAGGGGAACAACTCGGGGATAATGAAGCAGACATCCTTGGAAGGCTGCCCGAAGCGCAGGTTGAACTCACCGCGCATGCCGCCGGCCACATGGGCGATGATACCGTCCAGCGCCATGCGTCCCTCCTCGTCGGTGTTGACGCCGGTGTGGATGTACTGGCGCAGGAACCGTCCGCACTGGGAGCTGCCGTAGGCGTATGCGCGCTGCAACGTGCCGGCTCCGGGAGTGGTGTCGCCGCCGTTGCCATACTTGAAAAAGGACGCGGCGTCTCGCACGGCGGCAAATCCCAGGCCGACGATGGCGCTGCCCCTGGTCGTGTACACAAGCTGGTAGATACGGCCCGGCTCGAAGCCGGAGGGCAGGTAGATGTGGTGGGGGTCGGCCTCGGCGTCCTCCATCTCGTCCTCCACCCTCACGAAGGAGAACTGGTCGCGGCTGATGGGCGTCTCCGGGCCGTTGGGGTGATCGCGCACGGTGAGCGTCGCTGTGGGGTCGTCGGCATCGGCTGGAGGGTGGGGCAGGTGCGTCCTGTCCGCCAGCAGAAAAAGCTGGGTGGACTCGTTGGCCTGGAACTGGCAAAGCATTCGGCCCACTACAGGTTTGCCGTTTTCGTCCAACGCCTCAGGCGCGTGCAGGCCGATGAGGCCCGGGTCGGGGGGAACGTCCGCCTGCCACCCGCCGAAGAACACGGTGTAGCCCTGTCGCATCAGGTAGCCGTTGCCGGGGTGAACCGGCGCGGTGGGATCGAAGTTTCGCGGCGGGCTGTTGAGGTTCGTAACCGTCTTGCGGCCGCGGTTCACGACGTCGTACAGCAGCGTGCCGTTGCGGCGTTCGGCGTCCACGGGCTGTAGCATCACGAAATCGGCGGAGAAGCGCACATTGCCGTCGGCATCGCGCGGCGCAAGCTCCAGGTCGACGATGGCCTGGTTGGCGGCATGCAGAGGGTCTACCGCGTAATGCAGCGTGCCCTCTACCTGCTGGTACGGGCCGACCTTTCCAAAGGACTCCCCGTCTGCATAGGGGGACTGCTTTGTTATCTCCATTTCTATTACGGGCAATTAAGCCTCCTTCTTGATGCCGTGGTTTGTTGGTGTCTGCTCAGGCATCGCAATTCTTGATATAGGGACTAAATCCTGTTCCCGACGGATTCTACCATCCAACGCCGGTATTTTGGGCAAAGCGTTTGATCCGGGTGTGGATATCGCAATACTTTTTCTCAAGTACAAACGTGGCGTCTTGACGTGTTTGACACGGCAGACATCTGGCGAATGTAACTTATAAGGGGTATGTGGGCTTCAGAGGCGGCGTGGAGCATGATATGCGGAGTAGCCTTGGATTAATCGCAGTGTTTACCCTGGCGGTGGCCGGCGCATTCGCGTTGGCGCTTGCCCAGAGGGCCTACGCTCCGCCCTCCAGCGATGATACGTCCGTCAGCGCCTCGACCCGGGACGTCTACGTTGTGGACGAAATCGATGGTCCCTTTGGGTATGCGCGAGACCTGCCCCTGGGAGAAAGCCAATACCTGACAATCAAGGGTGTGGTAGTGATCTCGGAGTTGGAGCACATGTCCAACATTGCTCCGGATGGCGCCTCTTTCGCAATCTACAGCCGAATGCAGCCTGGCGAGAGCTACGGCATTCACGTATTACTTAACAACTCCTCGGCGGTTCCCCAGTCGGCAGAGCTCACGGTGGACGCTCCCCAGAGCATGACTATCGAGGTACAGGCCTCGCCCGGCAGCGCCGCCGCTCCGGAGGTCAATCGCGTGGGCCGCAATCACTGGACCATCATCCACGCCGGTACGCGGGCCCGGACATCTCAGGCCGGCAGCCCCTTCGATCTGACCATATCGGTCCACTCGTCGAGATTCGTCAGCCAGAAGGACGGCCGTGTTCGCGTGGACCTGAAGTCGTCGGAGTACATCCCCCAGCGGCCTCAGCTGGCGGGACTGGTTTACTAGCCTCGCTGTATTCCGACCGCCCCTCGTGCCCCTTCCTTTCGTCCAATTGTTGACGTGTCCGCCCCTGGCTAACTACACTCTTCTTTGAAGCAGGAGTTAACAAGAAGGGCGTTTGAGATGAAGATTGCCATTGGCGCAGACCATGCCGGTTACGTAGCGAAAGAGCCTGTTAAGGCGCTTCTGGAAAGTCAGGGCCATGAGGTTGTAGACGTAGGTGCTCACGAAATGGACCCGTCCGATGATTACCCTGACATCGCCAAGGTCCTGGCGGATACTGTGGCCAATGGAGATGTCGACAGGGGCATTATGCTGTGCGGTAGCGGCGTGGGCGCATCGGTAGCCGCCAATAAGGTCAGAGGCGTGCGGGCCAGCGTCTGCCACGACACCTACTCGGCGCACCAGGGCGTGGAGCACGACGACATGAATGTCCTGTGTATGGGCGCCAGGATTATCGGCGAGGAGCTGGTCAAGGAGATCGCAGGGTCATTCGCGTCGGCCAGGTTCAGCGGCGAGGAGCGGCACCAGCGCCGCCTCGACAAGGTCCTCAAAATGGAGGCTGAGTTCAAGTAGAAAGGATCGCTTCATTCACCGTGAGAGGGGGTCGGAGTGATGCGTCCTAATCTGGATGCGTAGTTTGTCGAAAATTTGTCATCGGGACTTGTTGGCATTTGGCTAGTTCGTCCGCCACGCCCGTCGAACT
>JACZVF010000233.1 GCA_022572805.1 Chloroflexota bacterium | reverse complement strand
ATGCCGGCCAGCGGCAGAGGGCGTGGGAGTCCTTCCGAAACGACCCCGAATGGCAGAAGGTCCGCGCCGACTCGGCGGCCAACGGCCTCATCGTCAAGCGCGTGTTCAACACGCTGCTTGCCCCAACGGACTACTCGCCGCTGCAGTAGGGCATTTCATTCGACAAGATAGGTGAATCCCATGCCAATTCCGAAAGACCTGTTCGACAAAGGTATCGACGAATTTGACCGGGCTTTGTTGGAATTCTTGCAGGAGACTCCGGACCAAGCCTACTCCCGGATGGAACTGCTAGATGCCATGAAGCTCAATAGAGATGACTTGGCTGGTCGGGCTAGATTTTTCGAGAGACTCGGAGATCTAGAGCGGCAGGGATTTGTCGTTGAGAGGATCATTCACGAATTACCGTATTATTCCCTCCCATGAATAGTAAATTCGGCTTCACGCTGCTACGGCATATCGCAAACCGGGTACCAGGCTAGGATTCGGAAGTTTCAGCAGAAATCCGAAATGGTCGAGGAGGTAGAGTCCATCCCTATCTCCTCGATCGAACTCTGCCAACGCAATTTCAAGTTCACCTAAAATCATCCTGTCCAAAGGCGAAGCGGATTCCGATAGGCTCCAGATATTCTCGGCCAACCAGCCTTTGAGTTCGTCAACGCTAACGTGTCCTCTTACAAAGCCAACCAATACGATAACCAAGTCTTGATTAATAAAGTCCATAGTGCGAATTCCCTTTCAACTCCACAGATCAATTGAATGAATCAAATGATGAAGCCAATCAGTGTCAAGGTCACCCCACAGTTCCTACGTTTTTTGTTCGATCAGCTACTTATTTTTGAAAAAGTCTCGGACGGTATATTCGCGTCTCGCCTGTTCTGGCAGAGCAGAAACGCTCCAAGCCACCTGTCAACTGGCTCATCAAGCCAGATACATGAGTACCTCAGCTCAAATGGAAACCGATTCGCCAAGGTCCATCAATACATTGACCCCAATAACCACCCGATAGGAAGACCCGATCCCAAATATTTCTTGCTGGATGATGTGGCCTTCCACACTTAAATCGCCAGGACTTTACATTGCCAATTGAATGATACACCAACATGGCCACACCTATTCATAGGCCTTCCTTGCCTTACCGCCGCCGCCGTTATATGCTAGGCGGCGGCACTGGCTGGGGACGCCATCCATCTGCTTGTGCCAATTTCAAAACGCACTCCGCTATATATCCAACAAAAGGAGGACGAGCACGCAATGGCTGATTTGCGCAGAACGGTCGCCATAGTTGGCGTAGCCGAGTCCGACGAGATCGGACGCATCGAGAAGTCAAACCTTCAGCTCCATGCCGAAGCCGCATACAATGCACTGGAGGACGCCGGGCTGACAATGAAGGACGTGAACGGCCTGATGACGGCGGGCACGTCGACCATCAACCTGGGCGAGTACCTGGGCGTCCAACCCATGTTCACGGACACCACGGCTGTGGGCGGATCGTCGTTCATCATCCACATAGCCCACGCCATGGCCGCCATCAACGCAGGCTACTGCGACACCGTCCTGGTCACGCACGGCGAGGCGGGACGTAGCGCCCGCTCCCGAATGGGTATGAACGCATCTGACCCGGGGCCTCAGTACGAGACGCCCTACGGCTTCATTGGCGCGCCCATCAACTACGCCATGGCCGCCCGCCGTTACATGCACATCTACGGCGACGACCACACCCGTCAGGGACTGGCGGAGGTGGCGGTGTCCACCCGCAAGTGGGCCAACATGAACCCGAAGGCCTACATGAACGACACGCCTATGTCCTTCGACGATTACCACGACTCCCGCTGGATTTCGTGGCCCTTTCACCTGTTTGACTGCTGCCTGGTGACTGACGCCGGCGGGGCATACGTTATCACCACGGCCGAGCGCGCCCGCGACCTGCCCAAGAAGCCCGTTTATGTGTTGGGCGCCGGCGAGGGCCACGACCACGGCATCCTGAGCCAGATGACGGATATGACCCGCACCTGGGCCAGGAAATCAGGGCCGGCCGCGATGAAGATGGCGGGCGTAACCCACGACGACATCGACCTGGCCATGATTTACGACTCCTTCACTTACACGGTGCTGGCCACGCTGGAGAGCCTGGGCTTCTGCGGTCCCGGAGAGGCGCCGGACTTCGTCAAGGGCCAGCGAACGGCGCCCGGCGGAGACTTCGCCCTGAATACCAGCGGCGGCGGCCTGTCCTACACCCACTCGGGCATGTACGGCATGTTCCTGGTGCTGGAGGCGGTGCGTCAGCTTCGAGGCGAGACCGGCGAGAGGCAGTTGGACAACCCCAAGCTGTCCCTGGTGCACGGCACCGGCGGCTCCCTGTCATCCACGGGGACCGTAATTCTGGGTGTCGACTAACAACTTCTAATTCATGAGGAGCCGAATATGACTTCCGACTACAAGAAGCCCATACCCGTCCCGCAGGTTGAGTCCGACCAGTACTGGCAAAAGGCCAAGGAGAAGGAGCTTTGGCTGCGCAAGTGCAACGCCTGCGGCAAAGCGTACTTCTACCCCAGGGACATCTCGCCCTGCTGCTTTTCCAGGGACACCACCTGGATTCAGGCCAGCGGCAAAGCCACGCTATACACCTACGGCATAGTAGAGAGGGCGCCGCATCCCGGTTTCGCGGCCGACGTGCCCTTCGTCACCGCAATGGTGGAGCTTGAGGAGGGCCCCATCATGGCGACCAACATCGTCATGGAGGAGCCAACGCCGGAGAAGCTGCAGGTGGGCATGGCGCTTGAGGTGGTGTTCGAGGATATAACCGACACGATTGCTCTGCCGAAGTTCAAGCCTGCCTAAAAGGCCTTAAGGACCTAATCAAAGAGGGCCGGTCGAATGACTGGCCCTCTTCATCGACTCAGCTCTCGGCGTTGGCCTTGCACTCGTCGCAGGGGCAAAGCTTTCTCAGCATCTCGAAGGGGTAAATGCCGGTGTAGTGCGTATCGCTCCACAGGAACTGGACGGCGTACTTGCCCACGGGAATGTGGTCCTCTATGTGGATGTCCGCCGCCACAGTGAGCGGGTCTAGCAGCTTGCGATTCGTCCACTCCTCAACGCACTCGGCGCAGGCGCAGTTAATCCGCAGGTACTTCGAATCATAGTGGCTAAGGTGCCCGTCGCTCCACTCCAGGTCCAATCCGTCGTCGCCTATTTTTATCTTGGTTACGGTGTGGCTTGCTGTCATGACGTCCTCGGTTCATATTAGCTATCGTGGCAGTGCGCCGCGGCGCCCCGGGTAAGGGCTTTGTCGTAGCACCGTGTGGCACAGTTCCAGTATATTGCACCTTGGATTCCCACAACAACAGAAAGGCCGTCCCGATCTCAATCGGGACGGCCATATCACATGACGTGTACTAGCGCTATTGGCGCTACTGCTTGGAGACTACTAATGTAGTGCCGTCTCCGTCATCGTCGTGGTTGTCGGCCGCGCTATATGTCAGCTTCTTGTGGCTGATCCCTGTGACTTCGAAAGTCACATCCGACGTGCCGCTATCGAATCTGGGGCTCCTGAGCCGGCAGGTACCGTCGCGCCGCGTACGGCAGGCAGCCTTCTCCGTGCCATCGGAAGTCGTCCATGTAGCCTCAACCTTCGCACGGCGTACGAGATCTTCGGTGGAACCGTGGACCGTCACGGTTACGTAGGCCTGCCATTTGCCGCGACTTCTGACCTTGATTGAGCCGTCCAGGTCGCCGATGTGCGACGTGTCCGACACCACAGGAGGGGCCGCATTCACCTCCAGCTTGGCGTCGTTGCTGGCAATCCCGTCCATGCTTGCCGAGATCAAGGCCTTGCCTTCCTCTACGCCCAAAGCCAGACCTGTGCCATTCACAGTGGCCACCGACGTGTCGGAACTGTCCCAACTGGCGCCCGAGGTGATATCCATGGACGAGCCATCATCGAAGTTCCCCACGGCCATGTACTGCTGCGACCCGCCCTTATCGATGGACCTGTCCGCCGGCGTAACGTCAATTGAAGTCAGCACCGGTCCAGGAGGCGGAGGGGGTGGCGGTGGAGGAGGCGCGACTGCTCCGACATGGGGTAGGCCGTAGCCGGACGCCACGTCGTAGCCAACCTTCGCACGCTTGCCATCGGTAATATCCGTCACCGTCGTCCTCAGGTGCATCCTGGTGCTGGTGGGGTCGCCCTGCCACAGCTTTGCAGCCAGACCCGCGACGTGTGGGGCCGACATAGACGTGCCTGTGAAATGCGCGTAACCGTCGGCGTCGGTGAAGTATGTCGGATACGTGGATTCCACGATTTTGCCGGCGGCCACCAGCTCAATTTCACCGATGGTAATCACGCTGTCGTCGCCGTCGTCGACGCCTCGGCTGCTGAAGTTGGTCACGGTCTCGGTGTTGTCGATGGCGGCCACGGCGATGACGTTCGGGTCCCAAGCCGGATACTCGATGGTCCCCGAGCCTGGGCCCGCGTTGCCCGCCGAGGCTACAAAGAGAATGTCGCCCTTATGCCTGTCTATGGCCGCCGCAATTCGAGAATCGGACGACGGACCACTAATGCTCATGGTAATTACGTCCACGAGATTGTTGTTGCCAAGGTAGTCAATGGCCGTCGCGATATCGTCTGCTAAGCAGCCGGAGCTGGTGCAGACAATGATCGAGTAAAGGTCTGCCTCCGGGGCCAAGCCCCATATGCCAGTGCCGGTGAGGCCTCCATCCGCCACGGCTGAACCGGCCGTG
>JACZVF010000232.1 GCA_022572805.1 Chloroflexota bacterium | reverse complement strand
CCAGTCGGTGCACATGTCGAAGGGCCAGTCCGTTCCGAACAGGACCCTGTCCACGCCGACCGTGTCAATGAGGTAACGCAGGGCGGGCTCGCTGTGGGTCAGGTTGTCATAGTAGAAGTTACGAAGGTACTCGCTAGGCTTCTTTGGGATGTTCACTCTGGCCTCGGCCCGCACCTGCCATACCCTATCCATGCGGCCAATGCCGTTGCAGGTGTAACCGCCGCCGTGGCTCAGGCAGACCCTCAGGTTGGGGAACGCGTCCATGACTCCGCCGAAAACGAAAGACGCGAAGGTTATCGTCCGGTCGGCCAGATTGCCGATGGCGTTGGACAGGTGGTAGTCGTCCAACCGAGAACTCACGACAGTCCCGCCGCCCTGGTGAATCAGGAACACGGCGCCAAGCTCCTCGGCGACCTTCCACAGCGGACGAAACTCGGGGTTATCGTAGGTCTTGCCGTTGACGTGATCGCCAATCATTGCACCCTTCAATCCCAGCTCTTTGACGGACCGCTCCAACTCGGCCGCCGCCGCCGCCACGTCCTGCATAGGCAGCGTGGCCAGTCCGGAGAAGCGCGTGGGGTGCTTCCGCATCAGGCCTGAGACGTAGTCGTTGCAGTCACGGTGCATGGCCGCCGTCCTGGAGGCGTCCTTGTCGTACTGGTAAAATGTGGCGTTCGTCGAGAGCACGTGGATGTCCGCTCCCCACGAGTCCATGTCTGCCAGGCGCTGCTCGGGCGTCCACACGGTGCGGGGGTTGTGCAGGTGGCTGGCCACGATGTCTTCTGTGATGCCGTGCCAGTTCTCGCCCGCCTTCATGGCGGTGATGAACGGCTCCGGGCTGATATGCGCGTGTATATCGATATTTCTCATTTAGTCCGTTACTCTCCTGCGATAATTGCTTCCTGATATGGATGTGGCCGGGCCTACGGTGTGGGACCCGCCGCGAATTCCCCACCCAGTGTCGTTGGCTACGAAAGGACCGAGCGGACCATGCCGCCGTCCACCAGCATCGTGGTGCCCGTGATGTAGCTGGCTTTGTCCGATGCCAGGAAGCCCACCAGGTATGCCAGCTCCTCCGGGCGGCCGACACGCCCTATTGAAGTCTCATCGGCTCGGGCCTGCAGGGCTTCCTCCAACGTTATGCCCTGCGCGTCGGCCCGGTTTTGCGTGTTGGCCAGCATACGTTCGCTGAGCAGGGCGCCGGGACACACGTTGTTCACAAGGATGCCGTCCTTGCCGACCTCATCCGACAGGCTCTTGGCGTAGGAGACCACGCCCATGCGGGTTGCGCCGGACAGGGCCAGGTTATCGATGGGTTGGTAAACGGTGCTGGCAAGGATATTGATGATTCTGCCGCCGCCCTGCTTGCGCATGTGCGGAATGCCTGCTCTGCACATGCGAGCGAAGAAAAGCAGGGAGCGTTGGATCGATGTGGCCCACAACTCCTCGTTGGCGGTGGCGGCGCGGGCAAGCGGCGGTCCGCCGGAGTTGTTTACCAGGATGTCCAGTTTGCCGAAGTGCTCGACGGTCTTGGCGACCAGGTCCTCGATGGTCTCGTGCTTGTCCAGGTCGCCGGCGTAAACGAACACCTCGCTGCCGGTTGACTTGCGTATCTCATCCGCCGCCGTCTCCAGGTCGGCCTGGGTGCGGCTGCAAATAGCTACCTTTGCGCCCTCCTGTGCCAGCACTTCAGCGCAGGCCCGGCCCAGTCCCTTGCTGGCGCCGCCGATGATGGCGACCTTGTCCTTCAGGTTGAAATCCATTTTTTCAAATACCTTTCATGTTGTGATCAAATCAAACAGCCTGGGTCGCCAGTGGCATAACGTCCTGAGCCAGCCAGGCCATGCGCTCCAGCGTCCGGGCCAGGTCGTCGCTGCGGGTGTCGAATATCAGGTGGCCCACGCCAATGCCTGAGTAGACGGCGATGTCCTCCGCCACCTGGTCCGCGCTGCCGGAGAACCTTCTGCGTGGCCCGGAGGCTGAGGTGTCCTCATCGTAGATCGGGGCCTTCATTACTATTTCCACCTCCGCCGCGTTCCTGCCGATCTTGTCGGCGTGGCGCCGCAGGTATTCCAGGTTGGCGGACAGCTCTTCGGGCTCCAGAGGAGTCGCCGGCGTAGCGCCCACCGGATGCCACGCGTCGCCAAGCTCCACGGCGCGGCGCATGGCCGGTCTGCTGTTGCCGCCGACCCATATGGGAGGGTGGGGTTTCTGCACCGGCTTGGGCGAGAAGCTAATGTTGGAGAAACGGCAGTACCTCCCCTCGAAAGTGGGGTCGTCGCTGGTCCACAGCTCCTTGAAGGCTCGAATGTACTCGTCGGTGACCGCTCCGCGCTCCGCGAAAGGCGGCGTGTCCAGGCTCTCAAACTCCTGCTCCATCCACCCGACGCCTACACCCAGGGTTAGCCTACCCTCAGACAGCACATCCATGGTGGCCAGCATCTTGGCCGCAAGCAGCGGGTTGCGGTACGGGACAATCATCACGCTGGGCACGATGCGTATGCGTTCCGTGACGGCGGACAGGTATGTCAACTCGGTGAGCTGCTCCAGCTGTTCGCCGCCCTCTCCCCAGGGCACCTCGCTGCCTACTGAGTAAGGGTACTGCGAATCCAAGCGGCGGGGCATCACGATGTGGTCGCCCAGCACCATGCAGTCGAACCCCAGCCGGTCCCCCTCCTGCGCGATTCGCTTCAGAGCGGCCGGTGCGGCAGTCGGTCCGTGGTGCGGCAGGTAGAAGCCGTACTTCATTCGTTTATCCTTTTCGATGGGCGGAGCGGGCCATGTGGCGCCTGACACCTGTTGATGGCAGGGAGTACGATGTCATGGCGCTCCCGGTGTCGCGCTTGTGAATTATAATGGTGCCGCCACTGGCCCACAACCTGAGCTTTGATGGATAGAAGTATGGCCCCGCCGATTACGGCAAAAGATATGTTGGGAGTCCGCTCACGAAGGCGGCAGCCATGACCACGAGACTGCGCCGCTCATGATCGTCGTGTGCGGGGAGGCGCTGGTGGATTTCACGGCGACGGATGTTGGCGGAGAGATGGCCTACATGCCGCGCCCCGGAGGCTCGCCGCACAACGTGGCCGTCGGGCTGGCCCGGCTGGGAGTTCCCTGTGCGTTTCTGGGCAAAATCTCCACCGACGTCTTTGGAGAGATGCTGGCCGACAATCTGGCCGCCAACGGAGTGGATCTCAGGTACGTTGCGCGGTCGGACCTGCCCAGCGCACTGGCTTTTGTGCTCCCGGAGAACGATGTCGGCCACCGGTTCCAATTCTACGGAGACGGCGCCGCCGACCAGGACCTGTCCTCAGATGACATCCCTGATGAGCTTGCTTCAGATCTATCTGAGGTCACCGAGGCGGTACACTTCGGGTCCTACTCGATGGTCTTGGGACGGACCGGCTCGACGCTGCGGCGGTTCATGCGGCGTGTTCAGGGCCAGGTGGTGGTGTCCCTGGACCCGAACGTACGGCCGTCGCTTTTGCCTCACCGCGAGGCGTACGTGCGACGCCTGGAAGGGCTGGTGCCCTACGCCAATCTGGTCAAGGTGAGCGAGCAGGACCTGGCCTGGCTTTTCCCGGATACTCCTGCAGAGGAAATCGCATTCAGGTGGCTGGACGTCGGGCCGGATGTCGTCGTGGTGACGCGAGGGGAGCACGGAGCAGTTGGTTATGCGAATTATCCCAAAACCATCGAAATCCACGTGCCTGGGATTCAGGTGGACGTGGTCGATACAGTGGGCGCGGGCGACGCCTTCACATCTGGCCTGCTGGCGCGGCTTTCCAGGAAGGGCCTGCTGTCTCAAGCCGGTCTGGCGGCCATTACCGAGGCCCAGCTATTGGATGCGATGGACTACGCCAATCGCGCCGCAGCCCTGACCTGCGCCAGAGCCGGGGCGTCGCCACCGAGCGCAAACGAATTGCAGAGAGGGGCCTAGTCCTCTTTCAGGCGGTCGGTGGCGTCCTGCCCGTTCAGCTTCAGAGTGCTCTTGACGGGCACCGCCGTATCCACCAGGCGTTCCGCGAAGCAGCCGCGCTTGGCCATTCGGATGACGTTCAGGATTTCCTCGTCAGGAGCGTCGGTCGTGACCTCGAAGTCGGAGCGGACCTCCGTGACGCCGCTGGTCACCGTGCCCGCCAGCACGGAGCCGGACAGGTAGTAGTCCATCTCGACGTGGACCTTTGCCGAGCCGATGGGAAGTTTTTTCATTGTAGCGTACCGCTTCAACTGGGTTAGCAGTCAGAAGCCGATGCCGGAAACGATGTACGCCAGCGGCGGCGGGTAGTTGTCGTCGCCGCCCATGCGCTCGGGCTCGTCGGAGTATATGGTGAACTGGTTTCGCACGCCCTTGTGCAGCATCTTCTCCACGTGCTCGCAGTCCACAACCATGGTGCGCTTGACGCCGCCCGCAGGCAGCTCCGGCCCATGCACCTCATGAGGAATATCAGTCGTCATTTTTTTTCACCTTATCCGGCTGACCACACTTGTGTACGGACGCATTTGTGGCGGCTAAGCCGTGATTTGCGTAGCGAACGAATTTGCGCGAGTTTAGCAGGGGGACAGGGGAGGGTCAAGTTCTGTGAATTCTGGATGGGTATTTGACAAAAACAAAGCTCCATACTTCGTTGAGTTGAAGGAGCTAGCACGGTAAATTGGGCATGGCCAAGTCGAAGTAGCCCGGGCTGGCAGACCAAAGATTGCAGGATAACTACCCGATCATATTTGCAGCGACGTATGGCTTTTCGAAGGCAATC
>JACZVF010000038.1 GCA_022572805.1 Chloroflexota bacterium | reverse complement strand
GGCGTTCCCGTCGAGCAGACCCAGCGCGGCGCTACCCAGTTCTCCCCATGAGGGCGTTGCGTGCTTTCCCGGCTGCGGCGCCACGGTGACTCAGACGGTTCTTTTCGTCGGACGTTAGCTCCGCCATCGTCTTGCCCTCCCGGGTAATCAGGAACACAGGGTCGTAGCCGAAGCCGTTGTCGCCACGGGGCACTGTGATAATCTCCCCGCGGCACTCCCCTGAGTAGAGCTCCGCCGCCTGCCCGGGCCGGACGATGGCTGCCACACAGCGAAACCGCGCAGTCCACGGCTGTGGGTAGTCTGCCAGGTTCTTAAGCAGCAGCGCGATGCGGTCTTCGTCGGTTGCGCCTTCACCGGCGTACCTGGCGGAGTGCACGCCCGGCGCTCCACCCAACGCCTCCACCTCCAGCCCCGAGTCGTCGGCCAGCGTCGGCAGCCCGCTGAGTCGGGCGTAGGTTTCGGCCTTTAGTGTCGCATTCTCCTCCAAAGTGTCGCCCGTCTCGTCCGCGTCGAGCTCTATACCGACGTCCGACAATGAAACAAGCTCAAAGGGCACGCCCCCCAGCAGGAAGGACAGCTCCTTGAGCTTGCCTCGGTTATGCGTCGCAATGAGAAGTTTTCTAGTCGGCGGCAACTTCCCTTTCCATGTCCACTGAATAGCTGCCCATACGGGCCGCGCTGGTCACCTTGGCCCGGTGGTAGTATGCGTGCCTGGCCTTATCGAAGTTGGCGCTAACGCCACCCCAGGCCTTCAAGGGCGCCGCCTGGAGTCCGCGGCCAAAGGAGAAGCTGAGCTCCCACGGCGCTCCAACGTCTGATGCCCGCCGATTGATGGCGTCCAGGTTGGCCGTGGCCTCGTCATCACTCTGCCCTCCCGACAGGAAGGCAATGCCCGGCACCGCAGCCGGGACGGTGTTCAGGAAGCATGCGACCGTCTTCTCCGCCACCTCCTCCGCAGACGCCCTGTTGGAAGCATCCTTGCCGGACAAGACCATGTTGGGCTTGAGTATGATGCCTGTCAGGTCGACCCGCTGTTGGGCCAATTCACGGTAGACCTGCCGCAGGGTGGCCTCTGTGACCTCGTAGCACCTGTCGATGGTATGCGTGCCGTCCATCAGCACCTCCGGCTCCACGATGGGCACCAGGTTAGCCTCCTGGCATAGCGCCGCGTATCGCGCCAGGAGGTGGGCGTTGGCGTCGATGCAGTACTGGCTGGGTATGCCGTCGCCGATGGTGATTACGGCCCGCCACTTGGCGAATCTAGCGCCCAGACCGTGATATTCGTTGAGCCTGTCCCGAAGTCCGTCCAGGCCGTCGGTAATCACCTCTCCGGGAGCGTTTACCAGTGGGTTTGTGCTCCTGTCCACCTTGATGCCGGGTATGATGCCCTGGTCCTGCAAGACCTTCACCATAAGCGTGCCATCGGCGGCCTTCTGGCGGATGGTCTCGTCGTACAGGATGACGCCGCTGATAAATTCGTTAGCTCCGTCTGTGCGGAAGAGCATTTCGCGGTAGTCACGGCGGTTCTGCTCCGTGCACTCCGCGTTTATGGAATCGAATCGCCGCTTGATGGTGCCGGTGCTCTCGTCCGCCGCCAGGATACCTTTGCCCTCGGCCACCATGGCACGGGCCGTCGCTCGAAGCTGCTGAATGTCCATGACTGCCCCCTTGATTTACGCTGTCACTCGCCGTCGGTGTCGTACACTCCACTCATTATAGACAATGTCGATTCCACAACGTCGCGATTTCCGATAATCAGCGGGATTCGCTGGTGCAGTCCTTCCGGCTGAATATCCAGGATTCGCCGGCTTCCGGAGGATGCCGCGCCGCCGGCCCGTTCGGCTATGTACGCCAGAGGGTTAGCCTCGTACATGAGCCGCAGCTTACCCTGGGGATTGCTCCTGTCGCCGGGATAGAGGAAAATGCCCCCTTTGAGAAGATTCCGGTGAAAGTCAGCGACCAGCGACCCGACGTAGCGCAAGGAGAAGGCCTCCCGAAGGCTGACGACCGCCCGCTGGGTGGCATCGTCCCATTTGTAAAAATTCCCTTCGTTGACGCTGTAGACGGAGTTATCGGCCGGGATACGAATGTCTGCATGCGTCAGCCTGAAATCCCGGTCTTCGGGGTCCATGGTGAAGCCCTGCACGCCGTCCTCAGTGGCCAGTACCATTACGGTGCTGGAGCCGTAGACCACGTAGACCGCCGCCACCTGCTCATCGCCTGGCCTGAGCAGGTCGGCATCCGTTACCGGCCCACCCTTCCGCCGCTTCCAGATGCCGAATATGGAGCCGATGCTCACGGCCACGTCGATATTGGAGGAGCCGTCCAGAGGGTCCATCTGGATGATGAAACGCTGGTCGAGGCCGTTTCCAACAATGACCGTATTGTCGATCTCTTCGCAGCTTATAGCGGCCACATAACCGCTGTCCTTCAGGACCTCCACGAAGGTGTCGGAGGCATAGGTATCCAGGAACTGGACCACCTCCCCCTGGACATTGGTTTGGCCGTCGCTGCCAAGGGCCCCGGCCAGTGCGGCCCCCTGTACCTGGGCCTGCACCTTTTGTGCGCCGTCCGCTATGGCCGCCAGCACATACTCCAGACCGTCGAACTCGGGGTCAGATTTAAGCACCCCACTGGTGTATTCATTTAGGGTCCTGCGACTGGTAACAACCGCATCCATCGCTGCCTCCCCTTGTCGGTACTGGAATGCAACACATAGTTGACACGTTATTTTATCACATTTCCAGTATTATGTAAACTGTGGCACATAGTCGGTGTGATGGCCGGTTTTGCCGGGCCTTGGACTCAATTCCAATCTTGAGGTTATCTGGAGGACCAATCCATCTGTCGATGCCGGTTCAGCGACACCAATTTCATCTTACCAGATGGACTAAAGACCGGATGTGCCCGAAATACGTCAAGCCCGTGCGGGACGCTTTAGAGCATTGCCTACTGAAGTGGCCTGCTGCCGAGCAGCGCTCTGACAAAGCGCGAGTTGGATGCCTTGATGTGCAATCCCGATGTGTAAGCCATGTAGCCCGCCAGAATCATGCAGACCGCCGCGAATATCAGCAGGAACGGCCCCCGCGATGGCCCGTCGTCGCCGACCTCCACCGATGGGGATACCGTGGCGTCCTCCGCAACCGTGCTGCCCTGAAATCCGGCATAGCTTACGCTGGCGCGAATGCTGAGATTGGTGCTAACTTCACTGGGCCGAATAACAAGGGTGGCAAGGCCGTTCTCATCCGTGCTCATCAGCAGCGGCTCACCGAGTAGGCCAGCCGACTCCCACACCACCTCCGCGTTCGCCACGGGCTCGCCGTCGGCGGTGACAATGGCCGTTACCTCGGCTTCGGTGCCGGCGATAAGCACCGGCACGTCCAGCGCCACCTCCAGCTCGTGGCGTTCGACCTCGAAGGCCAGCGACGCACCCTCGACGCCTGGCGCGGCAGCGGCAAGAGTCACCTGCTTCTCCACCGAATCCCTGTCCAAATTCAGTGTCACGAAGCTGCGCCCGGCCGGTATCTTGACCGTCGTCGGCAGCTTCGCGCCGTGGCTCAATATGGTGACGGTGTGGCCGCCATGAAACACCACCGGCCTCCCTGACTGGTCGATCAGTTGCACGGTGATGGTCGAAGGCACGAGATCAGTCCCCAGGGGAGTCGAGGGGGCCTGCTGAAGGGACAACCGCGTCTCCAGCACCCCGTAGGTGGGCATTTTTACCGAGGCAGACACCATTCCCACCGCGCCGGCGGTGACCGTGGCCTCGCCTGGCCTGTCGGTGCTGCGAACGCCATAGGTCAGGTACGAGCGTGTAGCCTCGCATTGAGACGGAGGTGCGGGCGCAGTCACGACGAGGACCCGCGGATCAGACGATGTAACGAAAATATCGGTGCACGGAAAGTCTACTGGTACCCGGTTTTTATCCAGCGCCTGCAGGACAATGGCCTGACGCTCTACGTCTCTGGCCGGCATGGATGGCACAAGCAAGTAGGCTTCCAATATTGAAGGCTCACCCTGTTCCACCAGTTCGGAGACCGACACCCACGCTGTGCCGGACTGAATTGCTTCCGCCTGGGCAAGTATGCTTACGTCATCGGATTTCCTCGGAATCCACTGCGTGATGGCCACGTAGTCGCCGGCGGGAATAACCACGGTCCTGGGCAGGTCTATGGATTCCGAGGCGGAGCTGGTAAGCACCACTGCGATATCGCTGGGCGCCAGGTAAGGGATTCCAGCGTCGTCCACAAGCGCGACTGACAGCAGGCCTGGCTGCCCGGGGTACACCACCGGGGGCAGGGCCGATACGGCCAGTCTGTAGGGGGGCTGCGAACCCAGGCTGCTGGTGGTTGTGAGGGCGATATCAGCGTCCGCATAGCCTACCGCCACCGCTATAAGGCGCACCTCGCCAGGCGAATGGGACACAACCACGGGTACGGCCACGTAGCTGGAGCCCGGCCCTACGACAACCTCATCGGGTAGGACTGCGACATCCGGGTCCGTGCTGGTGAGAAACACGCGCACCGGCTCAGGGCTCTGTATGGGGGTACTGTCCCGTCCCCAAAGCTGCACATAAAGCGCCCTATATGTGTTTCCGTCGGCTGGCAGGCTCGATGGCGCCAGCGTGAGGGAAAGCTTTCCAAGCGGGGCGGGACTCTGCGCCTCTGCTGGGGATGCAATGATGGTCAATGCGCCAATCACCGCCGACAGAAACAGCGCGATTACGACAGGGTGTAACCCTGCCTGGCGACCGCAGAACGAAGTGTTCATCCCCAAAGTCCAGCCTGATCAAATAACGATCCTACTCATAGGTAAACACTTTCGGTCTTTGGGAAAGCGGCAGAGATGCCGACTGCTAATCCGCTTCCCGTTCCATCAGCTCCGTCTGGCGCTGAATATTGCGTTCCAGCAGTGCGGCTACCCTGGCCAGACTCTGCACCGCGCCGGTGTGAGACTTGAGGTGGACAGCATACTCGGAAATCGATTCGCCAAGCTGCACAAGAGATTCCTTGATCTGCTCCTGCTCACGTGTCAGCTCTTCCACCGCCTCGACAATGGGCGATATGGACTCCGCGGCTTCCGCCTTTGCGAAGAACAGGTCCGTAGGAAGCTGCGGGCCGGTCGGCGCCAGGCCAGTGTTTCCGTAGGCCACGTACTCGGCCACGTATTCATTGGGCCTGAACGTCTCGTCTTCTTGCACCACGGCGTCGATGATCGTCGCGCCAGGCCCCGGCTGCGCCAACCGTTCCCCCCGCGGACCTTCCAGGGCGTTGTCTTGCTGCGACGGCGGCTTTCTCAGCACCGTCGTGTGGAACATGACCATGGCCGGTATGTAGAGTAGGGAGATAAGAATGGCTATTGATACGAACAGTATGCCCCGGGGGCTGGTCAGCATCACCACTGGTTTGCCCAGGGCCGGTATTCTCAGAGCCTGCTTGCCCTCCACCTGTGAAGCTGTGACGGGCCAAGGGTCCGTGCTGCTGTTGTCGCCCTTGGTGATGAGCACGCGCTGGCCGTTGCGGGCTGCCGTCTTCTGCACGCGGTGCAGGATGGTCGTCGGCCCGGATGCACCCTCTGCGGCCTCCGGCACCTTGTACGCGATGATATCCCCGATATCGATTTCAGAAAACCGCGTGCCCTTGAGCAGAACAATGTCGCCGGAGGAAAGCGCGGGCTCCATGCTCTCGCCATTAACCAGACGCAGAGGCAGGAAGCTGCCGGAGTACACGGAAAGTCCGCTATACGCCAAAAGCACTAGCAGCACCATCAGACGTGCGCTGAACAGACGCCGCCTTCCGGCAGTCCCGGCTCCAGCAGGCCCCTGGTCGCTACCGACCTCAACGCTACGAGCAGACATTGAGTCGCGTCACCACGGTGCTGTAATTATCTATCGCGGGGTTGCTTGATCCCAGATCGACGCGAAAGCGCACGCCCTCAACCTGGTTGCTGTTGGCATTGGCGTTCTGAAAGTAAAGCGTGGCTAGGAGACTGCCGTCGCCGAAGACCTCTATTCTGTAAATGCGCCCTGCGTCCCAGGACGTAGCGACGACTTCCTCTATCCGGCCTCCGTAAACCAGGTTGCCGGCGAAGAGATCTTCCCTGGCGATGGGATTGTTGCCCGCCGCTTCTCTGCCGGGGCAAACGGTGGCGTTGGCTGCCCTATCGCCACCCTGGTTAATGTGGCCTTCCAAGGAAAAGCGCACGTCGGCGTCCGGCGTGATCTGCTCCTGGAACAGGGTGACGAAGGATGTGGAGGAAGCGACGTTCAGCGCTCCCACGGAGCTGGAGGCCAGGAGGGCTACGCCCCCAACCAGTATCAATACCGCTGCAACGTAATGGCTACGCATTATTACCCGAATCCCGATTTTCCCGAAAATCAAGGACCTTGGCGTCGTAGGGCCGATCCCCAATCGCCCCCAAAACTACCCAAGGTCCTGCCTTTTTGATTAACTCCGGCCTGCCGTTCCTAGAATCTGTCGACTTTCACGGTCATAGAGTCCGGCACGCCGGACCCAAGACTCATCCTGACGGTGACGCCCTCAATGGACGCCGCGTTGTCGGTGCTGTTATCGATGTAGAGGGTGCCCAGTGACAGGCCATCGGCAAAGGTCTCTATCCTGTACCGCCGAGCGGAGTCCCACGACGCGTTCGCGACCTCTTGCACCGTGAACTGGTAAACGAAGTCTCCTTGATCGAGGGCCGTGTTGACCGTGACCAGGCCCGTGTCTGCATCAACGGGCGACCCCTGGTTATCACCGTTGGCCGCCACCACCAGGCCGGACATGGAAATGGAGGTGTTGGCCACGTTGGTATCCGGGTCCAGCACGAAGTTCTCCGCCGAAAGGTCCACCTGGGTTGTGGTTGTGCTAATCGTCAACGTGGCCACGCCGGATGCGGAAGCCACGATTATGAAGCCAAATATAATCAGAACGAATAGTGGTAGGTTGCGGATCTTGTCCAACATCATTCTGCCGAATACCTCCGTCAATTCAACGTAGAGGCGCACGAGGTGCTCCCCGGTCTCCAGGGCAATCCACGGGCGCCTTTCTTTCCTGAAACCTATCAAGCGAAAGGTGTGTATACGGTGTGGGGGAAGGACGAGTAATGTGTGAGTTTCTTTAGCCCTGTGGCCTGGTCAAGAGTGGGGAATAGATGAGGGCCCCGCTAAACGGAGCCCCTGGACGCACCTTAGCTTGAGCTATTGAATCGGCAGCGCCGGGCCTTCCAGCGCGAGAAAATTTGGAACTGGCCGCCCAGCTATCCGAGCTGCGCCAGGTGCGAGCTGTCGTTGAAGCGGTTCACCCGCCACAACTCGGTATTGTTGTAGGTGGCGTCGTCGTTTCGCCACCAGCGTTCGGCGTCGACGCTAAGGTCGAACAGGGCCGTGTTCTGCGCGCCCAGGCCCCATGTGCGGTTGGTGCCCATCAGCGCGGCAAGTATGTGGCCCATGATGCCGCCGTGGGTGAACATTAGCACAACGTCATCGTTGGCATGTCGACTGAGAATCGTGTCCACTACTCGCCGGCCACGGGCCCGACGTTCGCGCGACGTCTCGGCGCCCTCCACTACTTGCCAGTCCCTGTTCAGCTGGAACTCCGAGGCCATGTCGGGAAACTTCTGCGATATCTCGGCCCACGTATGCCCGCTGAAAACCCCCATATCATGCTCCATCAGCTCGTCCCAATAGCTGATTGGGCGGCCCCAGGAGCGGGAGACTACCTCCGCAGTCTGAGCGGCGCGGCTCTGCGGGCTGGAGTATACATGGCTGGGCTCAAAGCCCTCACCCAGGAATCGCGCGTGAAGCAGCTCGGCTTGCTGCCGGCCCGTCTCCGAAAGCTCGTACTCTGCCCGGCCCTGCAGCAGGCCCCCCGCGTTTCCAACAGACTGGGCGTGGCGAACGAATATCAATCGCATAGCAAGTAAAATTATCTCAAAACTGTTTTTCAGTCAATGAGTATTGTCGCCAGCTCCGCCAGGTCCTTCACCGTGGCGTCGGGGCGCTCATCGTCTGTCCGTGGCTTCTGGAGCCTGCCGACCCCCTGAAGTATTCGCACGGTCTGCATACCCAACGCCTTGGCCGGCTTAATGTCGTTGTCGATGCGGTCCCCCACCATCACGGCGTCGCGCGGCCGGCAGCCAGCCTGTTCCAGGGCGATACGAAAGATTTCGGGGTCAGGCTTGGCAATGCCCATCTCCGTGGAGGAGAGGCAGACGGAAAAGAAGGAATCCAGACCATAATTCCGCAGCCGCTCCTCCGTGCCCGCAGGCTGGTTGGCGATTACGCCAAGCTGGTAGCGACCGGCAAGAGCGGTCAGAAGGGGTTTGGCATCGGGGTAGGGCTCCTCCAACTCCTTGGGGTAGCGGCCGGACTTTCGCACGAAATCCTGCTGTTGGGGGTCGGGGATCAGCCGGTCCAGCACACTGGCGAAGGGACTGGGGTCGTATCGCTCGCTGGCCTCCTCCAGATCTCTCACCAGGTCTGCCAGCGTCACGTTGACACCCAACTCCGCCAGGGAATCACAGACCTGCCGCAGGCGGCCAAATGCCGCGCCGTCCTCGTTAATCAGGGTGTAGCCCAGGTCGAAAAACACCCATCTGATGTTTTCAATGATCAGCGGCATGGACTAAAACAGAGCAAAGGCGGTGATGCGGTACTGTAAACGGCGCGCACGTGCTAGCTCTCGTTTTTGGCCGGAGCGACGTTGCCTTCGGCGTCAGCCTCCAGGATCGTGAAGAAGTCGTACCCCCGGCGTCGGAGCTCGTCACTGCCGCCCTGGCGCCTGTCCAGTATGGACAGCACCTTGACCACCCGGCATCCCGCCGCCTCAACTGCGTCAATGGCGAGGAACAGGCTGGCGCCGGTGCTGCAGGTATCATCCACCACTGCCACTCTGGCCCCATTAACCAGCGGGCCCTCGATGCCTCGTTTGCCGCCGTGGGACTTGGCCTCCTTGCGGACGATCAGCCCTGGAATGGGGTGCCCTTCCCGGTAGCTCAGAGCCGCCACAGACGACACGATAGGGTCGGCGCCCAGCGTCGGGCCGGCCAGAGCCTCCGCTCCGCATGCAACGAGCACGGGCATAAAGGCCTCGCAGATGAGGTTCGCCCCCTCCGGGTCCAGCGTTATCAAGCGCCCATCGAAGTAGTAAGAGCTAGTGCCGCCTGCGGACAGCTTGAACTCCCCGAACATCAGCGCACCCTTCTTCTTTGCCAGCTCCAGAATCGCCTCTGCGGGCCCGTTGATCACCTACGCCCACCCCCTGCAAACCCCGTCATGTACCCGGCATTTTGCCCGGTAACATGCCCAATATCCTGATGACGCCCCACCTGCCGTCACTGGTACAGCCTGTGCTCTTCGATGTAGGCCTCCACGGCCTCGGGCACCAGGTATCTTATGGATATGCCCTCGTGGACGCGGCGACGGATCTCCGTCCCGCTCACTTCAATTAGAGGCCCTTCCAGCAGTCTTAGTCTGTCGCCTGCGCTGCCCAAAGATGCGCTCAGACGGCCCAGGTCAACGGACCTATGACTCGGCCGCGTCACGCCCACAACCGTCGCCAACTCCAGGATACGCCGGGGCCGGTGCCACCGCTCCAACTCGCTCAAGGCATCAGCGCCCAGGACCACGTAGAGTTGGGCGTCTTCACCCAGGTCATCATGAAGTGATTCCAGCGTATCGACAGTATACGATGGCCCCGGTCTACACATCTCAATTTTGGATGGCCGGAATGTGGGATTCGAAGCAATCGCCATCTCCACCATTGCCAGCCTATGTTTGGCTTCGGTCAATGGCATTTCAGACTTGAACCACGGCCTGCCCGCAGGCACGAAGAGCACCTCATCCAGACCGAGCTGCACACGAGCTTCCTCGGCTACTACCAGGTGACCCATGTGGATCGGGTCAAAGGTGCCTCCGAAAAATCCCAGTTTCAATATGATTCCGCCGAGGCCAATCGCGACGAATTCGTTGCCAATGCCAGAGCGATGGGAATTTGCTTAATGTCCAAAACTCACTCCCACTCCCATTCAATTGAGCCGAAGCGTACGGTATCTCCCGGCATGATGCCGGCATCTTCCAGGGCCTTGACGACGCCGGTGCGCTGCAAATGGCCCAGGAACTGAATCCTGGCGTTCCAGTCTTGCTCGTCCAGCATCGCCGCAATTCGCGCTACCCTGGGCGCCTCGACCACAAAAGCGTCTCTTAGCTTCCTAATGTTTATTGGCTCACGCCTGGGCCGCGGTCTCAACACCGGGAGGCTGTCCATATCGACCTCAGCCACGCCGGTCTCATCATTCACCCTGGTTTCCTGCAACACCTCGTAAACCTTGTTAAGAAGGTCGTCCACACCGTCATGCGTGGCGGCTGATATGAAGAAAACCGGCCCACCCTGGCCCGCGAAAAGTTCCTCCAGGTCCGCCCGTAGCTCCCGTACCTCCGCAATGTCCAGCTTATTGATCGCAATCAACTGTGGCTTCCCGGCCAGCTCCTCGTTGAACTGCACTAGCTCCCGGTTAATGGTGCGCAGGTCTCCCAACGGGTCCAGCGCCGAGCCATCCACCACATGCACCAGCACCCGCGTCCGCTCGATGTGTCTCAGGAAGTCATGGCCCAGGCCAATCCCCTCCGACGCGCCCTCAATGAGTCCAGGGATGTCTACCATGACGAAGGTATCGTGGAATCTTTCGACAACACCAAGCACAGGCTCGAGCGTCGTGAAGGGGTAGTCAGCTACTTTCGGCCTCGCCGCGCTAACGGAAGCCAGCAGGCTGGACTTCCCTGCGTTGGGCAGTCCGATAATACCTACGTCGGCCAGGAGCTTCAGCTCCAGGCGTATGCTAAGCTCTTCGCCGGCTTCGCCCTCCTCAGCCAACAGGGGATACTGGTTGGTCGACGTTGCGAACCGCGCATTACCACGGCCCCCACGACCGCCCTTCGCCACGATGATACCCTGTCCCTGTGAAGACAGGTCCGCGAACAGGTTATCCGTGTCAGCTTCCCATACCTGTGTTCCCACCGGCACCCGTATGCGAACATCGCCGCCGTTTTTGCCGTGCTTGTTCGCGCCTTCACCCCTACCACCAGCGGTAGCCTTGAATCTTCGCCGGTAGCGGAACTCAAGCAGCGTGTTCACGTTTCCGTCTGCAATGATGATAATGTCACCGCCACGACCTCCGTCGCCGCCGTCGGGGCCGCCCCTGGGGACGAATTTCTCGTGTCGGCCGCTAACAATCCCGTTGCCACCGTGACCGGATATCATGTGGATAAATGCTTGATCAATCATTTTCTAATCTAATAATACATAGTAATAATACAGTGGATACCGTGGATACGCCGCCTCGTCATTTAAATGGTGGCTTGAATAAACGGCCTTGTGATGTGCCGCGTTGTCTGGTTCATACGGCGCTGGTCAATACAGTGCAAGGGTGATTTTAACATGGGCTACGTGTGCGTGGTGCGTGGACGACTGAGGATAAGTAGTGCGCTGGGCGATAGGCGGACCGCGGTTGGGAAATCGGTTCAATAATTATCCACATCTCGGTGCAGTTATCCACGGAAATCGACGGGTTATCCACGTATCTTGAAGTGGCTTGTTAATTCTTTTTTAGGGGAAGTCTAGGAAAACTGTTCTAATTTCATGGCGATGGAGCTGGTGGGCTCAACGTATCTGAGGGGGTTTGGGTGGGGTGCGTCTCGTGGAGAGTACATGGGGTGCCCGCCGGCTCAAATGGGAAATGGCCGAGCGCATGTGCGGACCCTTAGCCCGCCAGCGACTCGCGTATCTTGAGTATGTCCATGCGGAGCCGGTCATTTACGTTCTGCTGGTTCTCGACAGTTCGGCAGCCGTGCAGCACCGTTGTGTGGTCCTTGCCGCCAAGCAGGCGCCCAATTGCAGTTGCGCCCATGTTGGCCTCCTCCCGCAGGAGGTACATGGCCACCTGCCTCGCCAGGGCCGTCTTCCTGTCCCTCTTTCGCCCCTTGAGCGTCTCAATGTCAATCTTGTAATAGGACGAAACACCTTCTAGGACGGCCTCCTCGGACACCTGATGGGCCTCTTCCTGCTGCCGGGTATCGGCGGCCACCTGCACGACCAGATCAACGTTTATGGGCCGGCGAGTGAGGTCGGCGTAGGCGACCAGCCTGTTCAGGCTGCCCTCCAGCTCCCGGATGTTTCTGTGGGCGCGGGTGCCGAGCATCTCGAGGACAACGGGGTCCACATCCAGGCCCATCAGCTCGGCCTTGGCCCGCAGAATGGCGAGACGCGTCTCCAGGTCCGGGGGCTGAATGTCCACAACCAGCCCGCCGGCAAGGCGGGAAGTTATCCGACGTTCCAGCGTCTTCAGCGCCGATGCCGGCCGGTCGCTGGTGATGACGATCTGACGGTTGCTCATGTGCAGCGCATTGAAGGTATGAAAGAAACCCTCTTGGGTCTGCTCCTTGCCAATAAGGAACTGTATGTCGTCCAGCAGGAGCACATCGGCATTGCGATAACGCAGGCGGAATTCCTCCGTCTTGCCCTCGCGGATAGCCTTGATGTAGTCGTTCGTAAACTCTTCCGTGGTGGCGTAAATGAGCCTTAGCCCCTGGGCGCGCATTCGCTCTCCGATGGCGTGAAGTAGGTGCGTTTTTCCCAGTCCAACGTCCGAGTACATGACCAGAGGGTTGTAGGTTGCGCCGGGATTCTCTACCACCGCCAGCGCGGCCGCGTGGGCAAGCTCGTTGGACTTGCCCACGACAAAGGTGTCGAAGGTGTACTTCGGGTTCAGGCGGGAGGGAGGCTGCGCCGGCTGCCGTTGATCATCGTCGGCCTGCGGCAGGCCGGGACCCCCGGGACTGAAGGATGCCTGAGCACCGGTAGTGCGAGGCGAACCGGCCTCTTTGATCTCATCGGATTCATCATCCTGGATAACCTGGAAGCGGATGTCGGCCGGACCTTTGATTACCCGCTCCACGGTCTGGGATATGAGCGTGTACATTCGCTGCTCCAGCATCTCGGCAACGAAGGCATTTGGGGTGCCCACGATGAACTCCCCGTCCAGTTGCGCTATCCCCACGGTGCCTTTGAGCCACGTCTCGTAGCTGGGCCGGGTCACCTGTAGCTGGAGTTCGCCTAAGACTGCGCACCATATCTGGCGAGCGCCGGGAGTGTTGGCGGTCATACACTGGGCCTCTCGTGAGATGGCCTACCTGCTGATTTTCCCGGGATGGGGAGGTATTTTGCTGTCCGTTGCCCGTCTGTCGAAGGAAAATTCACCAGGCCGACTTACCTGAAGGGCCCCAATTCTAGCATCGTGTCACAAGGCCATTGCAAGGTGAGATTTAAGCGAGAAAAGGCTCAGTTTTTAGCTTGACAAATTCGCATTACGAAAGGAAGTCGTCTATAACGCGGAGCGCGAGCTCCAACCCCAGTGGCATCACACTTTCGTCGATTCTGAACCTGGCCTGGTGATGCTGCTGAATCGGCTTCGACGGCTCTGCACCGCCCGGGAACGAGTAACAACCCGGTGCGTTTTCCAAGAAGTACGCCACGTCGTCCAATCCGGCTCTGCGACGCCCGAAAATGTGCTCTGCTCCCACCAGGGCCAACGCGTGGCGCCGTAGCCTGCCCTCGATTTCAAGCTCGGCGTATGCGGACTGAGCTATGCCACGGGCAACCCTCTCGATGCGGTCCGGCATTTCCGCCAGCGTCAGAGGCCCGAAACGTGCCGCCGATGTCCGCAAAATCAACTCTGTTAGCTCATTGCTGCGCTAAATTACCTCGGGACTCAGGTCAATTTCCTCTTCAGCACGACTATTCACGCGGTTTTTCTCCTGTCTTTGACGGCGGGAAGGTTACCCAAATATACTAATTCAAGGACTTTGAGACACCCGTTGATGTGGACGCATTTGAATTGACTGCCAAGGAAATAGTGGACGCCGTTCTCAGCGGTTTCGCGTTGCTCGTCAGTTGGCCCATTGTCGCGCTTGTCGTATTCTGGGTAATTCGGAATCAACTGATAGAATTAATACCAGCTCTGGCGGAAAGAGTTCGAAAAATTTCGGTAGGAAATGCGTCCATTGAATTGGCTGCGGCGGCGGAAAGTTTGGCAGCCTCTCCGGAAATAGGCCCGGAATTAATGAGTCGCCTTCTGCTTAGGTTGAGGGAACTGGGGACCTCTAGTGACGAGGCAGATGAACCAGATGTTATTTCATCCGAGGAATTGCTGCCGAGCGACATTGATGAGGACTCCGGAATCGAAGATTCGGAGGCCAGCAGGGCAGAAATACAAGAGTTGACTCAAACCCTCGAAGAATTGAACAAGGACGAGTAGCGAAAGAGAAGCCTAATGCCATATCTCACAAATTTGGAATGGACCAGTGATTATGCGAGCTATGGTCCCGCAGCACAGAAAGTATTACTTGCTCTGTCATTTGACAAGTTCAAGTGGAGAAGTGTGGACAGAATTCGTTCGTTGACAGGGCTCGACGCCAAGATTTTAGACGAAACCCTAGCCGACCTGATGGACTCCAGTTTGGTTAGGCCCAGATTTAACAAGGGTCGGAAAATCATGTTCGGATTGCAGGAGCGGGTAGGTTGAAGGAGAACAGACTTTTGGACGACATACCACTGGGCACTAGCGGCAGGACCGCGCTAGAGGTAGCGAAAGACGCCGCCCTGCAGGCCGGGCAGCTCCTGGCCGACCGCTTTTACGGGGCTAAGGAGATCTCTTACAAAGGGCCGGGCGACGTGGTCACGGACGTGGACAAGGCCGCCGAAGTGATGCTGCGCGCCATACTTGCCCGGGAATTTCCGGACATGGGTTTCCTTGGCGAGGAGTCGGCGGGGGACCGGGCCGATCAGGGCTACGTCTGGATCGTGGACCCCGTGGACGGCACGCGGAACTACGCCGCCGGCATTCCATTCGTGTCGTTGGTCATCGGCCTTGCGTTGGACGGAGAGGTCCTGGTGGGCGTGACGTACGACCCGTTGCTGAAGGAGATGTTCCACGCCCAGCGGGGCGAAGGCGCCTACCTCAACGACACCCGCCTCCACGTAACCGACAGCACGAATCTAGGCGAAAGCGTGATCGGCATGGACCTTAGCTACGGCCACGAGGGCAGCCTGCACGCCCTGGACATCGTGAAGTCTTTCTGGCCTGAGCTCTGGACCCTGCGCATCATGGGCTCTTCCGCTTTGGGTCTTTCGTACGTGGCGGCAGGCCGATACCACCTCTACTTTCACGGACACCTCTCGCCCTGGGACCAGGTGGCGGGCATGCTGCTGGTGGAGGAGGCCGGTGGGGTTGTCACGGACCGCCACGGCAAACGCGCAACGGTATATAGCGACGGCATCATCGCATCCAGCAAGACGCTGCACAACCAGTTCATGCGTCGAACGGATGGCATGGAGTGGCGCAAGCCAACGCGGACAACGGCGTAGAGGCAGGGCCTTTCCGGCGATGTATCATTGCCCATATAATGCCGGTGCAGCGCGGCGTGCTGTCCTGTCATTCCGAGTGGAGCGAGGAATCTATCGCGTGCCACTACTGCTAACCTGCCTCCCAGATTCCTCGTTGCGCTTGGAGTAACAGGCGAGAAGTGCTTGGAATGACCCTGAAGGCGTACACGGCAACACGGAGCGACACATGAACGGCATTCACGACATGGGCGGCATGCACGGCTTTGGCCCGATTGAGATCGAGGAGAACGAGCCGGTGTTCCACGACCCGTGGGAGGGCCGTGTTTACGGCATCGTGACCACGATACGCGACGCCCACGACGTCTACGGACCCAACGGCTCCCGTTTCTACATTGAAAGCATACCGCCGGACCGGTACCTGGCGTCCAGCTACTACGAGAAGTGGATGCTAGCCCTGGAAAATGCCCTTCTGGCCAAGGGCCTGCTGTCCGGGGAGGAAATTGAGGCCAGGACCTCGGAGTATCGGGACAATCCCGACGCAACCGTGCCTCGCCGCGAAGACCCGGAAGCCACCCGGCGTGTTATCGAAAACATCCGGCTGCGTCGCCCTCTGGCGAGGGCACCGGACGCGAGCATCCGCCCGGCTTACCAGGTCGGCGACGCCGTAAGGGCGCGCCAAATCAACCCGAAGGGCCACACACGCCTTCCCCGCTACGTTCGCGGCAAGAAAGGCGAAATCGAAAAGCTGTATAAAATACAGGACATTCAGGACCATGTGCCGGAATCGAAGCGGGGTCCTCAGCCAGTGTATAGCGTGCGATTCGAGGCAGCGGAGCTCTGGGGCGATGCCGCCGAAGCGAACCAGAGCCTGTACATCGACATGTGGGAGAGCTACCTGGAGCCGGCCTGATGGACATCTCCATCATCTACTACTCCGAAACCGGCAACACGGCGAAGATGGCGGAGTTGGTCGCCCACGGCTGTGAGAGGGTCCCAGGGGCCAACCCCAGGGTCATGTCGTTGGAGGAGGTCGACCTGCCGTTTATACAGGGTTCAGCGGCCGTTATCTTCGGCTCGCCGACCCACGGCGCCAACCTGAGCTGGCAGTTGAAGCGCTTCCTGGAGGAGCTTGACAGGGACCTTCTTGCCGGGAAACTGGGCGGGGTGTTCGTGTCCCAGAACTGGCCCGGCGGCGGAGGCGCCAGCTTCGCCGAGATGAGTATCATCGCCACGTTACTGGTCCGTGGGATGCTGGTCTACTCCGGTGGGCTGTCGGCAGGCGACCCTCCCCTGCACTTCGGCGCGGTGTCTCACAGGGCGCCCGAGGATGACCTGAACAGGTCGAGGTGCGCGAGGCTGGGAGAAAACGTCGCCAATAAAGTCACGGAGTTATTTGGAAATGACTGAAGCGGAGTCCAGGAGAAAATAATGAGCGGTCAACACCATCCCGAACCAGAGCCCTACGCCGCCATACGCGCCAAGGCCATCGAGTCGTTGCTGGTGGAAAAGGGCCTAATTGCCAGCGACGCCGTGGACGCCAAGGTGCTGGCCTACGAGCAGGATATCGGCCCGCTGAACGGCGCCAGGGTCGTTGCCCACGCATGGGTCGACCCGGAGTACAGGGCCAATTTGCTGAACAACGGCACCGAGGCCATCGCCGAGTTTGGCTACACCGGCGCGCAGGGGGCCGAAATCGTGGTGCTGGAGAACACTCCGGACCTGCAGAACGTTGTGGTGTGCACTCTATGCTCCTGCTACCCCTGGCCTGTGCTGGGGCTGCCACCAACCTGGTACAAGTCGCACGCCTACCGCGCCCGCGTCGTCATCGAGCCTCGCGCGGTGCTCAAGGAGTTCGGCCTTGAGTTGGACGATTCCGTGGAGGTCCGAGTCTGGGACAGCAATTCGGACATTCGCTACATGGTGCTTCCAGAGCGGCCGGACGGCACCGAGGGCATGTCCGAGGACGAGCTCATGGCGCTGGTCTCCCGCGATAGCATGATTGGCGTCGCCAGGGCCAAGAGCCCGGCACATGTGGGCTGACCGGCCCTCTTCATCGTCTCTGCAGCGCGGGCGCGGCCAATCGGATATTCCGGGGGGTGCGCAATT
>JACZVF010000037.1 GCA_022572805.1 Chloroflexota bacterium | reverse complement strand
GACTTGGCCATCCCGCCGATCTCATCGGAGGACTTGATGTTCACCTCCTCGGTGAGGTCGCCGACGGTGATCTGCTTCAGCGCCCTGCCTACGGCGATGACGCCATTGGAGATGCTGCGGGAGAGGAGGAATGCTATGGCCAGGGCGGCAACCACGGCGACAACGGACACCGCGATCATCAGCTGGACGGCGGAGGAGTGGGCCTGCTCAGCGTCTAAGAAGGACTGCTCTACCCCGAGCTCGATGAGATGAGCCAGCTCGGCAAGCTCCGCCTCCATCTGCTCCTCCTCGGCAATCATCACGTGTAGACTTTCGAGGCCTTCAGCCGTTTCCCCGGCTGCATAATGCGCCGCAAATACTTCGGCCTCCAGCACGAACTCATCGTACTGGTCTTCGAAATGCAAGAGTAGCTGGAGCATCTCCGGCTCACCCGCAAGCTGCCCTTCGAGCTGGGCGGACTCCTTCAGTATGACATTCGTCTGTTCTCGGGCCTTCTCCAGGACCTCGTGGTCCAGCGTGATTGCGTACTCGAAGTAGAACTCAGTCTGGAGGGCAAGCTGGAGCTCCAGGTCCCTCACTTCCTGATCTTCCGGAAGCGCTTCATGAACAATGAAGTCCGTTGCCGCGGCCATCGATGTAAGGCCGTTCCAGCTTATGCCAAATACGACGAGCAGCATGGCAATCACTACCAGGAAGCCGCCGAGCAGTTTTGTTCTTACGTTTAGCCTCATGACTCGTTTACTCCTCTCTCTTCAGTTAGTGGATTATTAGAATTCCCCGACAAGCCGACCATACAACGGCTGTACCGGCCTGGCATTCCTTCCGAAAATTGACATGAACTTCTCCATCTGAGCCTTGGAGGCCTGGACGGTCTCTTGCTTCAAGTGCCACTTAACGCCCTCTGAACACGGAGGGGTAGTTAGCGAGCCATCAAACGCGAAGTAGTGAGACTCGTCACCCACATTTGAATATCCGGAAAATAAAAACGGGAACAACTCGAACGATACTTTCGTTCAGAGTTGCTCCCGTCGTATTTCGAATCTAAGAGCTTGTATTCAGTTGTGAATTTTTGCAAGGCCGAGCTTACTGGGTTCAGGCGTAATACAAAAGCCTTGCTCGACACTTGAAAATAAACGGCATGACATGGCCTTAAACATTAACGGACTGGACTTCCAGGAAATGCCTGGGGCTTACTTAGAAAAGGCCGCGGCGGCACTTTTGAACAAATCTGAAGGCCCCAAAACTTCAGGACCGGAAAGGGACATGTGGAACGATGTCAGTGGTTACTCAATCGTAGATTGAGACACAACATACGCCGATCGGGACGAATTATTGAGCATTTTCCCAACCTTTTCTAATAGCTGCGGGGAGGAGTATGGCTTCCTCAAGAAATTGCCTTGCTTAGCGGATACGATTTGGCGAATGCCGGCATCGTCAATGTGCCCCGATGTGTACAGCACACGCATCTCCGGGTGCATCGCTTTCAAATTTTCAGAGAGCTCAAGGCCACCCATGTACGGCATTATCACGTCAGTCAGCAGGAGATCGATTGGCCCT
The DNA here is from genome assembly GCA_022572805.1 of Chloroflexota bacterium. Classification (GTDB taxonomy): domain Bacteria; phylum Chloroflexota; class Dehalococcoidia; order Lucifugimonadales; family JADFKI01; genus Casp-Chloro-G4. Next base: position 15,955 of record JACZVF010000037.1, on the reverse strand, counting down.
GGATGCTCGGAAGCAACTGTAAGCGCGTCTGAGCCGTTTAAGGCCGTTAACACGGTGTAACCAAATTCCCGAAGCGTCAGGACTGCGATGTCGTGCAAAATTACTTCGTCTTCAACAAGAAGAACCGTGCCGGACCCGGTAAGTTGGGAATCGTGGGGCGCATTCTCGTGTCCTGATTCGATCGGGGCATTAGATCTAGGTATGTAGACTCGGAACGTAGAGCCCATCCCTGGCGTGCTGTCGACGGCGATATGCCCACCCATTTGCTTCACTATGCCGTGGGAGGTGGACAACCCAAGGCCTGAGCCTTTTCCGACGTCTTTGGTCGTAAAAAATGGTTCAAATATGCGGGGTCTTACGTCCGGCGTCATGCCTGTGCCATTGTCTGAGACAGTCACAACGACGTATTCGGCGAATTCGGCTTCGTCGGCAAGGTCGTCACTGCGTTTTTCCAGGACCAGGTTGGAGATGTCCAGTGAGAGCAGACCGCCCTCGGGCATGGCATCGCGAGCATTTAACGCGAGATTAATTACGACCTGTTCTATGTAACCTACGTCTACCATCACAGGCCACAAATCCGACGGAGATCGAAAAACCAGCCGGATATTTTCGACGATGAGATGTCGGATCATTTTGACCAGGTCTTCGATTATATCCCCAAGACCTACAACTTTGGGGTCGGCCACGTCCTGTCTCGAGAACGCCATTAGCTGCCTTGTGAGTCCTGCAGCCCGATCAGCCGCCTTTTGAATCTCTCCACCATATTTGCAGATGTCTGTATTGTCGGGCATTTTCTGCTTTATCAGGTAGGTGTAGCTCATGATCGCCGAAAGCATGTTGTTGAAATCATGGGCAACGCCACCGGCAAGCAGACCCATAGCTTCCATTTTCTGAGATTGGCGCAATTCCATCTCGGTCTGCTTCCGCCGTGTGATATCCACCAAAATGCCCGTGTACATGGCCTCTTCGTTCTGGGTAAATGCCGTCACGGTCAGCTCTAAGGCAAAGACCGATCCATCCTTACGTTTCCCCTCGAGCTCCCTTGCATCACCGATGACATTCGTTCGACCTGTTTGGGAATAATCCTGAAAATACCTGTCCTGATGATCGGCCTTCTTGACGGGCATAAGCAGTTCGATATTTTTACCGAGCAGCTCCTCGGAAGCATATCCAAACATTCGCTCAACCGCGTGATTAACAGATTGTATGCGGCCCTGGCCGTTTATCGAAATGATTCCATATGCAACGTTGTTCAGCACGGCGTTCAGCCGCGACGCGGTGTCAATCAATGCCTCTTCAGTAGTCTTGAGTACTGTAATATCGGTGGCTGTAATGCTCAGCGCGACTATCTGTCCATTTTGTTTGATCGGCCCAATGCGAGCTAAATAATAGGCCCCGGAATTCATTGGGCCGGCGGCGAAAACTTGCTCGCTTTCAGGCTCCCCCGTTTCGAACACTCGCCGCAACCTGGCTCCAAGTTCATCTGAATTGTCTGCAGGCACATACTCCCGGACATTGCGGACTAGCGTATCCTCCACGTCGAAGCCTGCCACGGTGTGATTAATATATTGAATTGTCCCGGTCACATCGACAATCATGATCACATCCGCGGAGTTCTCGACTAATGACTCCCATAGCTCTGGAGAAATAGGCGTTCCCTGATCAGTTGGCGATTCATTCGTCATACGGACCTCCACACCGAGAGAATGTTGAGGATGGAAAGCAAAACGGGAGCAACTCAGGGGCCCCGTAGCTTGAGTTGCTCCCGCCTTATCTCGGGTCTAGAAGCTGAGCTGAGCCATATGCAAACTAAGAGCTCAGGTGTTTAGATCTGTTGTCGAGTCCAGATGCAATTTGAGGCGTTTGAACTGCTCAAAACTCACGTTCGACTCGCCCTCAGACCGATGCACCTCTCCTGTCACCTGCACCGTAAAGCCCTGCCGGCTCTTTTGAATAGTCAAGCGAGAGCCGTCTCTGCTGTTCCAGACAAATTCCATCAAGACCTGATTGACCTTCAGGCCTAGCCGGCTCATGAGATCAAACCCTATGCAATTGCCACCTGCAAGAACACAGTGTGGCCACGCCGCAAAGTTTGAGGTCGATTCTGCGTGCTCATTCTTGCTTTCCAAATGCACCTCACTAATCGGCCGGGACTTGGACAGACGTATTGACTGTCCGAAACGGGCCTGGCTTCCCTGCAAACGCAAAACGGGAGCAACTCAAACGAAACTTTCGTTCAGAGTTGCTCCCGTTTTATTTTAAATCTAAGAGCTTGTATTCAGTTGTGGGCTACATTGGTTTGGCCGGACCCATCGCCTGAGATTTCCGCCGCGTTATTATCTCCAACTTCACTAACCAGCCATAGTCTGTCTTCGATATAACCTGACTAAAATGGACTTAAACAGTTTTGATAGCATTTTCACGACCCCTCTGCATTGGCCCCTGTCCTCATGAAGATGATGGCTTCATTGGATATACTTTGGACATACGAAAGAGTTGACTGCATTTAACGGTTTTCGACACCTGGCCGTTTATTATTGTCACATTCCCAAATCATGGCGCAGGCTTCGCCAAATAACTTGGCCTTGAAATGGAACATGCCCTGTTTCGATGCTCATTCTGTAACGCATTATTGTCTATCCGTACATATACGTATTCCGGATGCGGGGCAGGATCATAAAGTGCGTACACTCGTAAACACGCTACAGCACAGATCCGAAATAAATGTGTCCGGATACGGTAGTTTTGCTCGCCGCCCAACGAGCTGATTCGGAACCTTGCCTCAAATTATATTCTCCTATATAGCATCTCGTTTTACCCGATGGTTATGGCGAGAGCAACTTCCAGATGGGCATCCGTCTACGCTACCGAATCCATTATCGCAGACGCACTTTCCCGACGTACTACGTTGGAGACTCAAGATGGGCAGACCTTGCCGGAGCCTTGAAACGGGAATTCTCGGCCGAAGATTTGGAGCTAGGAATAAAGTCGTCACAGAAACGGCTCATGGGCTGACGGCCAGGGAAGAAGGGGTATTTTACAACCCCCGTCTGTGTGGCCAACGCATCGAGACGGTAAAGGACCAGGTGCGACAGGCGAGAGAAGTCTTGGAAGACAGGGGCAATAGACTGCCCAGCGGAGAGCCATCACCGAGTATACCGGGAAATGTGTCGAGATTGCCGGACGTAACGCCGTGTTTTGATGCAACTTGCCGCGGACGGTCCCCGGGGTCAAAAGACCTACCCTGAGGAGTAGTATTTTCTACATGATGGTGGAGCTGCGGGGACTTGAACCCCGTGCCTCGGCATTGCGAACGCCGCGCTCTCCCAGATGAGCTACAGCCCCACGTATTGCATGTGATCCTCTCGGACCGGCCGGCGAGCCAAGCCCCACGCCCCAGGCGCGACCAGGATGCCCCCCCGGAAGAGATTCAACCCAATGACCTACTGCATCAATTATATCAGCGGCGAAAAATCGGTGTCAATTTGGCTGGCGGCCACGTTCAACGCCCGGCAGATCCCACTAATTTCGGTCCGGATTCGGCATTTTCTCTGCACGATTGGCCGATTAAGGCACCCTTAGTTTGATTGCCCACCCATTCACGCCTATGATATACTCTCACAAATAACCATTTTTGAGTCTATAAGGGTTGCTACAGCCAATCACGGCCATTCGCAAATTCAAATTTAATGGAGCAAATTGTGCAAGAAACTAGCGTTGTAACACAGCCTGCGCCACCGCAACAGACGGAGCAGGCGCCACAGCACGTCACTATGAAGTCCCTGCTGGAGGCGGGGGTTCATTTCGGACATCAAAAGCGCCGATGGAATCCCAAAATGCGGCGCTATATATTTGCCCACCGAAACGGGATACACATAATCGATCTTCAGAAAACCTTGCGCATGCTGGAAGTGGCAGCCGATTACATGACAAGCGTTGCCGCAGAGGGCAAGAAGATACTCATGGTTGGCACCAAGAAGCAGGCGCAGGACACCATAAGCACGGAGGCGCAAAGATCAGGCGCCTTCTACATTACAACTCGCTGGCTGGGCGGCACGCTTACCAATTTCAAGACAATTCAGTCCCGCATCGACTACCTGGTTGAGCTGGAGACCCGCAAGGCAAAGGGTGAATTCGAGAGGCTGCCTAAGAAGGAAGCCTTGAAGCTAGACGTCAGCATCGCCAGGCTTAACCGGTACCTGGGCGGCATCAAGGAGATGACCGAGATGCCGGGTGCGCTGTTCGTTATCGACGTCGGCAAGGAATCAATCGCCGTCGCCGAGGCCCGAAGAGTCGGTGTGCCGATAGTCGCGCTTGTGGACTCGGATTGCGATCCCGATCTTATCGACTACCCGATTCCCGGCAACGATGATGCCATTCGGTCCATTCGGCTGATTACCGGCCGCATGGCCTCGGCCATCGTCGAGGGCCAGAACCGGCGAACGTCGTTTGAGTACGACGAGGCCGGTGATGAAGCCGCAGGAGGGGTAGAGGTCGCGGCGCCCGCTACTTCCGCAGCGGTGGCAACAGCAGCAGCGCCGGCTGAAGCAGCAACTGCGCCGGCAGAGCCCGTCACCACCCAAGCGCCGGCGACACCCGCAGAGCCCGCGCCGACAGCAGAGCCTGCTAAGCCCGTGGCCGAAGCCGCCACTCCAACCGAACCACCACAGGCAGCACCAGTTCCGGAGGCCACGGTTGCCGAAGCAAAAACCGAGCCGGCCGCGGCGACCCCCGCAGAAGAGACGCCCGCGACGCCCGAAGACGAAAAGGCCAAATAACACCAGAATATTTCTACAGGAATCGCTCGGTAATCCCGCGAACGTTAAATGGTGAGTGGAATTGACAACCAGTTTGGACACTATCAAGGCCCTGCGAGAGCGTACCAGTGCAGGTGTCATGGACTGCAAGAGGGCGCTGGAAGAGGCCAACGGCGACCTCGATAAGGCTGCCGAAATATTGGCCCGGCAGGGCATGGCCAGCGCGGCGAAGAGAGCCTCCCGTGCCACAAGCGAAGGCCTCATCGAGTCCTACATACATAGCGGCGGACGCATCGGAGTGCTTCTGGAAATCAATTGCGAGACGGATTTCGTCGCGCGCACGGACGACTTCATGGGACTGGCCCACGATGTTGCCATGCAGGTGGCGGCGATGGCACCTACCTATGTTAGCTCGGAGGACATCCCCGAGGGCGAGGATGCGGTCCCTCAGGAGGCCGTCCTCATGCAGCAGTCCTTCATCAAGGACCCTACCAAGACCATTCGTGACCTGGTGAACGAATCGATCGGGAAGCTGGGTGAGAACATACAGGTGCGGAGGTTCACCAGGTTCGCGTTGGGAGAGTAGCTTCTGTGGCAAAGCGCGCCAACAGAAAAGCGATATTTTCCCGCATCGTGCTCAAGCTGAGCGGCGAGTCCTTTACGGGAACCCGGGGGTTCGGCACAGATCCCGAAGCCGTGAAGTACCTGGCCCAGCAGATCAAAAGCGTCTGGGACATGGGCGTCGAGCTAGCCGTTGTAGTCGGGGGTGGCAACATCATCCGGGGTTGGCAGGCGGAGGCGGCCGGCATGGACAGAGCTACCGCGGACTACGCCGGGATGCTGGGCACCATCATCAATGCTCTGGCGCTCCAGGATGAGTTGGAACGAGGGCATGGCCTGGACGTCAGGACGCAAAGCGCCATCAACGTGCAGCAGATCGCCGAGCCATACATCAGGCGAAGGGCCATAAGACACTTGGAGAAAAAGCGCGTCGTGTTATTCGCAGCCGGCACGGGCAACCCCTTCATGACAACGGACACGGCGGCGGCGCTCAGGGCCATAGAGATTGACGCAAAAGTCCTACTCATGGCCAAGAACAACGTCGACGGTGTTTACGCCTCCGACCCCAATGTCGACCCCGACGCAAAAAAAATCGAGTACCTGACCCACAGAGAGGCGCTGGAAAAGCGATTGGGGGTGATGGACTCGACGGCGCTGTCCCTCTGCATGGACAACGACCTGCCAATCATAGTCTTCGATCTGTTCGCCAAGGGCAGCATTGAGAAAATCATGGCCGGCGAGCAGTTAGGGTCGCTTGTGGCGGCCAATCCAGTCCTTAGCTGATCTCACCCGTGGCGAGGAGGAGTGAAAAATGGCAACTGTGGAGCAAGTACTCGCTGATACCGACTCCCGTATGCAGAAGTCTGTCGAGGCTTTGCACAGGGACCTGAACACTGTGCGAACGGGAAGGGCCTCGCCTGCTCTAGTCGAGGGCATCATGATCGACTACTACGGCGTGCCCACTCCTATGAATCAGCTTGCCGCCATCTCCGTTCCCGAGGCCAGGGTGCTCATGATTCAGCCCTGGGACAAGCAGGTGATGAAGGCGGTCGAGAAGGGAATCCTCACCTCGGATATGGGCCTGGTGCCCAACAACGACGGCACCGCCATACGAATCAACATCCCAGCTCTCACAGAGGAGCGCCGTAAGGAGTTGGTGCGCATGGTCGGACGGAAGATTGAGGAAGGGCTGGTCTCAATCAGGAACATTCGCCGGGACAGCCTCGAAACCCTCCGATCCATGGAAAAGGGCAAGGAACTGTCTCAGGATGACGGCCACAGGGGCCAGGACCATTTGCAGATCATCACCGACAGGTTCTCCGCCCAGATGAATGAGATCAGGGCGGAGAAGGAGTCGGAGGTAATGGAGGTTTGAGCCGCCTTAGGCTCCGGGATTTCGTGGCTTGAATACCTCTCAACAGACCTCTAACAAGGCCAAAGGCTTGGCCGTCCCACGGCACGTCGCCATTATCATGGATGGCAACGGCCGGTGGGCTGCCGGGCATGGCCGCTCCAGGTCCGACGGGCACCGCGCCGGCACGGATAACATTCGGAACATCATCAGGGCCTTCGATGACTACGGAGTACAGTACGTCACGCTATTCGCATTCTCCACGGAGAACTGGGACAGGCCCGGCGACGAGGTCCAGACCCTTATCTCCATAATCCAGGAGGTTATCCGAAAAGAGGCGGAAGACCTGCACCAGGAGGGCGTACGCATTCGGCACCTGGGAAGGCTGGACAGGCTGTCGCCAGGGTTACAGCAAGCCATTCAGGACAGCGTCGAGCTGACAAAAAACAACACCCGCCTCACACTCAACGTGGCATTTGACTACGGTGGACGGGCCGAGATCACCAGCGCCGTGCAGGCCATTGTACGCGACGGCATCGAGCCCGAAAACATCACCGAGGAGTTGTTCGCCACCTACCTGCATACCGACGGCATCCCAGACCCCGACCTCATTATTCGAACTGCGGGCGAGATGCGCCTGAGTAATTTCCTGCTCTGGCAGACCGCTTACGCCGAGTACTACTCCACGCCGGTGTACTGGCCAGACTTCGACGAAGCGGAAGTAGCCAACGCTATCGAGGCTTACGGACAGCGCCAGCGTAGATTCGGAAAGGTCCTCTAGCCCAGGGCCTCCCGGCCTCTATGGGACATCCAGTGCTTATTCGCGTTCTCAGCGCCATGGTGGGACTGCCACTTCTTCTGGCCGCCGTCTGGCTCGGGTCTTTCTGGTTCTCCGCGCTCGTGGCGGCGGCCGCAGCCGTAGCCTCGGTCGAGCTGGCACTCATGGCCCGGCGGTGGGGACACCGAATACCAATTCCGCTGGTCTCCGTGCCCGCCGTCGCTCTCGTTGCCATGGCGTTTGCGTTGTCGCGGCCATCCGTGCCGCCTCCCGCAATCACCTTTGTTTTAGCCGTGCTGTCCGTCATGCTTCTGGCGTGGCTTGTCGCCGACAAAGGCCGGCAAATGGCCGTCGGCCGGCCAATTACGGCATTGGCTATTATCCTTTACGCCGGCGGGTTCCTATTCCACGCGCCATTACTCAGAGCAGTTGACCACGGCAGGGAATGGGTCGTATTCTTACTGCTGGTTACCTTCGCCGCCGATACCGCCGCCTACTTTGTCGGCAAGTCAATCGGAAAGACGCCGCTGGTCCCATCCATAAGTCCATCCAAGACCCGCGAGGGCGCAGTCGGTGGGTTGATAGGCGCCGCAGTCGCTTCGCTGGCGGCAAACTATGTCCTGGGCCTGAACGCCCTGGCGTGGGAGGCGCTGATACTGGGAGTCTTGATAGGAATAGTCGGGCAGCTTGGCGACCTTGCGGAGTCGCGCATCAAGCGGCTCGCCGGAGTGAAGGATTCCGGCGTCATAATTCCTGGCCACGGAGGGCTATTGGACAGGCTGGATTCAATTGTTTTGAACATGGTAGTCGTGTATTATTTTGTGACATGGGAAATACTGCAAAACGGCTTGTTGTACTAGGTTCCACCGGCTCCGTCGGCACGCAGACGATGGATATCGTGCGCACCTTTCCGGCCAATTTTAACGTCGTCGGACTCGCTGCCCGTCGCAGCTTGGACCTGCTCCGAGCACAGGTAGAGGAGTTCCACCCCAGGTTCGTGTCGTGCGATGGCACGGAAGACGAGAAGTCGTTCATTGCCCTTAACGGATGCGAGGACCGCAGCCTTCTGGAGATGGTAACAGAGCCCACCGTGGATACCGTTGTTACCGCCACCGTGGGTGATGTGGCGATACCGGCAACCTTCGCCGCCATCAACGCAGGCAAGGACATAGCCCTGGCCAACAAGGAAACGGTGGTCATATGCGGTCAGTTGGTTACGGAGGCGGCCCGCAAGCAGGGGGTGGCCCTGTTGCCGCTGGACAGTGAGCCCAACGCCATCTGGCAGTGCCTTCGCGGCGAAGAGCATAAGGTCTCCCGTCTGATTATCACGGCGTCCGGCGGGGCATTCCGCAACACGCCTTTGGACAAGCTGCCGGACGTTACCCCCCGGCAGGCGCTGGAGCACCCCACGTGGAAGATGGGGCCCAAGATCACCATCGATTCGGCCACCATGATGAACAAGGCCTTCGAAGTCATCGAGGCCCATTGGCTTTTTCAGGTTCCTTGGGATGACATCGAGATCGTAATCCATCCCCAGAGCATCATCCATTCCATGGTCGAATTCGTAGATGGATCAGTGAAGGCGCAGATAAGCCCTCCCGATATGCACCTGCCGATCCAATACGCTTTGTTCTACCCTGATAGGGTTTATAATGAAAGTATCCGGCAGTTCGACGCCGTGGCCACAGGCACGCTGAGTTTCGAGCCTTACGAAGCCGAGCGATATCCCTGCTTCGATATGGCTGTCGAATTCGCCAGACGGGAAGGCACCTGGCCGGCCGCCCTATGTGGGGCCAACGATAAGGCTGTGGACCTGTTCCTGTCGGGGAAGATCGGCTTTTTGGAAATTCCTACGCTGATCCGGGAAGCGCTGAATGAGCATCAAAGCATTGAAACGCCGTTGCTGGACGAGACCATCAGCGCGGCTTCTTGGGCCAGAGAGAAGGTTAGCAAGATAGTGGAGGGTTAGGTTGTTTGCTGGGCTGCCCATCGGGGAAATTCTAATTCTGACGTTGGGGGCACTGATTTCCGGCGTCCTCTGGTATCTAATCCCGTTATCCAACAACAGTGCGGTTGTCCGCAGGCGCTGGATTGCCTACATCCCTGTCATCGCCGCCATCGTGCTATACGTTGTGCTGCGCCCGCAGGGCTGGATGCTAATATTCCCCGTACTCGGGTTCTTGATTTTAATCCACGAGTTGGGCCATTTCCTCACGGCAAAGTGGTTCGGCATCACCGTGAAGGAATTCGGATTCGGATTCCCCCCGCGGATGTTCGGCGTCAGGTTCAAGCCCTACGGCACCATCTACTCCATTAACTGGATTCCCCTGGGCGGTTTCGTCCGCATGGTCGGGGAGCACGGTGAGGAGATTGAGAAGGGCACGCTGGTCGGGCAGGCCCAGGAGCCGGACAGAAATGTAGTGCTTTATCGACGAGGCAGCAGCGGGCCAGTACCGTCCGAGCCGCCGCCGGAAGTCAGCTTTGGGGAAAAGAGCGTCCTTAAGCGGGCCATCGTCCTGGTGGCGGGCTCCTTCATGAACCTGCTGTTTCCGGCCATTGCCTTTACCGTAATCTTTTTGCTGCCGCAGGACATCACGGTCGGGACTGTGGTTATCAATGGGGTGGCTCCGGGTTCTCCCGCGCAAGAGGCGGGTATAACACGCGGAGACGTAATTATCGCCGTTAATGGCCGCGATGTGGACAACCATTTTGACCTCATCCAGCGAATCATGGCCAGATTGGGTTCTCCCACGGAAATCACTGTGCGGCGAGGCACGTTCATATCCGGCAGTCCTTTACCTGAATTTACGTCGGCGGAGCCTGTGGTGCTTACCATAGAGCCGCGGCTCAATCCTCCATCGCTAATTGTAGTCGAAACGGTCACCGACTCCAGCCGGCAGGTGTCACTGCAAGACGCCCAGCGATACAACTCGGAGCTTCAGCTGGGCGAGGAAATGACTCAGGGCGCAATCGGCGTGCTTATCGGCACCACCAACGAAAGCGTCGTAAAACGCAGCCACTCCTTATTCGAAGCGGTACCCATGTCGCTGGGCCGGATGCGGGATGTCGTGCTCATCTCCAAAAACGGCATCGCCCGCTGGACCGCCGGCGGCCCCGATCCGGGACTTGCGGGCCCTGTTGGCATTGCCAGCGTGACTGGACAGGTTGCCCAGGTGGGTATCTCCCCGCTGATCGAGCTCATGGCGCTGATTAGCATCAGCCTGGGAGTCGTCAACATACTGCCGATACCTGCGCTGGACGGCGGCAGGCTGCTGTTCGTCATGATCGAGTGGGTGCGGCGAGGCAAGCGCATATCGCCTGAGCGCGAGGGGTTGGTTCACATGGTCGGCTTCGTGGTGCTCATTAGCCTGATCGTCCTGATTACGATCGTCGACGTGCAACGCCTGGTGAGCGGTGAGAGCCTTTTGCGATAGAAGGCAACGACGGCAACTTGAACGGCACGGTGCTTATGCGTTAATCTAGATATGCTTGGCGCAGAGATAGACCGAAAATAGAAGGGCAGGCCCGGCATCGTCAGGCCTGCCCTTCTATTTTGGATACTGGGCGAATGACAGGAGCGTAGCAAACCACAGCGATGGGCTAATCTAGACCCGCCAATTCCTTTCGGATATTGGGCAATTCAAACGGCTTTGCGAATCACAACGACAAGCAAATTATTGGTCCGCCAAGTAGCCTCTCCATCGGAGCATTAAATGAGAAAGCGGCGCATAACCAAGGCATTGAACGTGGGCGACGTGAAGGTCGGGGGCGACGCCCCCGTCACTGTGCAGTCCATGACCAAGACCGACACCCGGGACGTCAAGGCCACGGTCGAGCAGATCAAGGGCCTGGAAGAGGCGGGATGTGAAATCATCCGCTGCGCAGTGCCGGACATGGAAGCGGCCAAGGCGCTGGCGGAGATCAAACGCCAGACCCGTATTCCACTCATCGCCGACATTCACTTCCACCATCAGCTCGCGTTGCAGGCGCTGAAGAGCGGCGTGGACTGCCTGCGGTTGAATCCAGGCAACATCCGCGACAGAGCAAAGGTGGAGGAGGTGGTGCTGGAGGCCAAGGCCAGGCAGGTGCCCATTCGCATAGGCGTGAACTTTGGTAGCCTTCCCCCCGTGGGCGGTATCGGAATCACCAGGGGCCTTTCCCGGCATACCGATGGCGTGAACGCCCTCCCCAAGGCCGGCGATGCAGCGGAGGGCGAGTACTCCGTGGTCGACCACATGGTCGAAACCGGCCTGTGGGAGATAGGCATCCTGGAGAGCCTGGACTTCGACCTCATCAAGATTTCTCTCAAGGCTTTCGACATAGATACGACCGTCGAGGCCTACCGCAGGCTGGCCGACATGGTGCCGTACCCGTTCCACCTGGGTATCACCGAGGCCGGCACGGCAAAGTCCGGCAGCATCCGCAGCGCCATAGGCCTGGGCATGCTGCTTTACGACGGCATAGGCGACACGATCCGCGTATCGCTTAGCGACGACCCTCGCGAGGAGGTCTACACCGGACTCGAGATACTGAAAGGCCTGGAGCTCCGCAAGGACAGTCCGGTGCTGGTGGCCTGCCCCAGTTGCGGGCGCGCCGACGTCGACATCCGACAGCTTGCCAACGATGTGGACGGCATGCTGCGCAAGATAAAGTCGCCGATCAAGGTGGCCGTCATGGGATGCGAGGTCAACGGTCCCGGCGAGGCCAAGGACGCCGACGTGGGCATCGCCGCCGGCGCAGGCAGGGCCATCATCTTCCGCAAGGGGAAAAAGTCACGGATAGTGGCAGAGGCAGACATGCTCACCGCGCTGATGGAAGAGGTAAGGCTGGTGGAGGCGGAACTCGAGGCCTAGGGGATGGCACAATATGTCGTGTCATGGCCTGTGGTTCGACAGGCTCACCACGAACGTAAGTATGAAATTACGTTTGTCCTGTCCGACTCGGGAATAGGAATATCTTCGGACTCCGCCGCGGCGGAAAGCCTGTAGAAGGATATTTCATGCAAAACTGGCACTTTGTGAACTGGGCCAGGGATAAACAAGGAAATCAATGCGCGTATCAAGGTTGTTCGGAAAGACTCTCAGAGACGACCCTGCGGAGGCAGAGCTTGCCAGCCACCGGCTAATGCTGAGGGCCGGCATGATATACCAGGTCGCATCGGGTATCTACAGCTACATGCCGTTGGCATGGCGCTCGTTGCGCAAAATAGAGCAGATCATCCGCGAGGAGATGGACGCTGTCGGCGGCCAGGAAGTCCGCATGCCCGTAATCCAGCCGCAAGAATTATGGGACGAGTCCGGCCGCACCGATATCATGGGGCCATCGCTGTTCCGGCTGAAGGACAGGCGCGGCCGTCCGCTGGTGCTGGCGCCCACCCACGAAGAGGTCCTCACCGGCATGGTGAAGGCCAACGTCAATAGCTACCGAGACCTTCCCCTCGTCGTGTACCAGATTCAGACCAAGTTCCGGGACGAGACGAGACCCCGTGGCGGCCTCATTCGCGTGCGCGAGTTCGACATGAAGGACGCTTACAGCTTCGACGCCGATGATGAAGGCCTGGACAAGAGCTACAACTCTATGATCAAGGCGTACAACAATATCTACAGGCGTTGCGGGCTGGATGTCGTGATGGTGGAGGCGGATAGCGGCGCCATAGGCGGCAAGGACTCCCACGAGTTCATATTACTGGCCGACGCAGGCGAGGACACGATAATCATCTGTCCTCAGAGCCACTACTACGCCAACGCCGAAAAGGCTGTTTTCCAAAAGCCGGAGCAAACACCAGAGGACCCACTGGAGCTGGAAGAGGTTCACACTCCCGGCGTAAAAACCATCGCAGAGCTTGCGGAGTTCCTCGACGTTCCCACCAGCAAGACCTTGAAGGCCGTGTTCTACTCGGCGGACGGCGAGGTGGTTTTTGTCGTTATCCGGGGCGACCTTGAGGTAAACGAGGTCAAGCTCAACAACGCCCTGGGCGGCGTGGCGGAGTTGCGTCTGGCCACTCCGGATGAGGTGAGGGCCAAGGGCCTGGTTGCCGGGTCGGCCTCTCCCATTGGCCTTGACGGAATACGCATCATCGCAGACGACTCTATCAACATGGGCTCCAACTTCGTGGTTGGCGCCAACAGGCAGGACTACCACCTGCGCAACTCAAACCACCCGCGGGACTTCAAGGCCGATGTCATAACCGATATTGCGCTGGCTGAAGAAGGCTTCGGTTGCCCCCTTTGCGGGGAGCCCCTGACCACTCGCAGAGGTATAGAAGTTGGCCACGTCTTCAAGCTCGGCACGCGCTACAGCGAGGTCGCGGGCGCCTACTTCCCGGACCAGAACGACGTTCAGCGCCCGATTATCATGGGATGCTACGGAATCGGGGTTGGCCGGCTGCTCGGCGCCGCCATAGAGCAGCACCACGACGACAAGGGCATGATTCTGCCTACGCCGCTCGCGCCATACGACGTGTCGCTGATAGGGCTGAACGTTGAGAATCCGGATGTGGCGAATGCTGCCGAGGACCTCTACGGCCGGCTCACGCAGGCTGGCATCGACGTGCTGTACGACGACCGCTCGGAATCGCCGGGGGTGAAGTTCAACGATGCCGACCTGCTGGGATTGCCGGTGCGGCTGGTTGTAAGCCCACGCAACCTGAAGCAGAACGTTGTCGAGGTGAAGCGTCGTTCCCAGTCCGAGGCCGTCACGGTTCCCCCGGATGAGGTAGTGGCCAAGGTCCGGGAGCTACTGGAAAGCTAGGCCCGCAATCGTGTTAGTCGGCAATGGCCGCCAGAAAATCGGTCACCGCCCTGTTGTAGCCCTCTGGATCGATGTTCCACGCCAGAACATGGCCCGCGCCTTCCACGAAGAACGGCGTCACGATATCAGGCCGCTCCTTGGCAAGGTCGTCACTGATGCTAAAAGGAATGGTTGTGTCCTCGCTCCCGTGAATGAGAAGTATGGGCACGTCCAGTTCGCCGGCCCGGGCCAGGTAGTCCGTAGCCGGGAAGTCCACGTCAAACCGGAGCGATGCCGCGAATTTGGCGTACGAAAGTAGGAACTGGGGATAGCCCAACTGCTGTCCTCCCCAGTCAATGGTCCTTCCCAGCTCCAGCATGGGTGAATCCAAAATCACTGCCGACACCTGGTCCGATAGCGTCGACTGGTACAGGAAATTGGCTACCACGCCCCCTCCCATGCTGTAGCCAAACAGCACGATATCGTCCGCTCCGTTATCCAGAGCGTAGCGGACCGACGCCTCCAGGTCCTCCCATTCGGTGAGGCCGTACCTGTGGAGGCCGTCCTCGCTGGCAGGCAGGCCCTGGTCGTTGCGGTAATGGATAGCCAGCAGCTTCATGCCTGTCCCTGAGAGGATAGGCATGACTCGCAGGGCCTCACCGGGGTTGGCGTTCCTGCCGTGAACGATCACCGCCCAGGTATCCCGGTCGCCTTCAACATACCAGGCTGGAAATTCGCCCACAGGGGATGTGAAGAAAATCTCTTCAAAGTCCAATCCTAAGGCAGTGGCGGGGTCGCCTTCGTAAGCAAAGCTGTCCAACCGAACGGGCTCTCCGATTTCCGGAGGACCTGTCACCTGTATAAATTGTCGCTGGACTTCTCTGCTGGACAGACTCACGATATCTCCGACCCTGTTGTAGCTGGACTCCCCTTTCAGCCCCAGCACCCCGGCATGCTCGAAAAGCTCGTTGTCCTCGAATCCATCCAGCAGGCGCAGGGTAATAAGCCCGTCTCCAATGTCGGCGACAACAAGGTCGAACTCCGGCTCCTCAAAGTCAGGCAGCAGGCCGCTATCCCTTATCAGATTCGAAAGATATACTCCGGTCCCGACTACCAAAAAGGCCATAAACAGGGCCAGCAGGACGCCAACCCCCGTCAACACCTTTCGGCGAGCCATATAAAGTTCCTTTCGTCGCCGCCAAGCGACTATACTGTTCACCGTTCAGACTATTAGAACAGACTAGAGAACTAAAGATACATATGTACTGGACCCAACTGGTATGTATGAGCGGGAGAGCGGCATGAGCGGTATCTGGCCCGGCGACACGAAATGCGTGGCAATGCTTAGCTTCGACGTTGACGGTGTGTCGGGCGCGATCAACCAGAACCCCGACAGCGCCCGCCTTCCCAGCTTCATGTCCATGCGGGAGTACGGTCCGTCGGTGGCGACGTCCCGCATCCTCGACCTGCTGGATTCCCAGGACATCAAGGCAAGCTTCTACATTCCCGGATTCGTAGCCGAGACTCATCCGGAGCTGGTAAAGGACATCCACGGACGAGGGCACGAGGTGGCCCACCATGGCTACATGCACGAACCGCCTGCAACCCTCACCAAACAGCAGGAGGCGGACGTGCTGGACAGGGGCTCTGGCATCCTGGAGGGCATCACGGGCGAGAGGCCTGTGGGGTACCGCTCACCCAGTTGGGAGCTAAGCGAGGACTCGCTGGCGCTGCTGTCGGAGCGTGGCTTCCTGTACGACTCCAGCTTGATGGGCGACG
>JACZVF010000231.1 GCA_022572805.1 Chloroflexota bacterium | reverse complement strand
ATTCCTCGTCCGCCGCGGCAGACTCGGAATGACATATAACGCTGACATTTTGCCAAAATACGTCGGATAGATGTCGAAATTACTCGCGATATTTGGGGTGCCAGCCTCCGCCTGTCCACGTGCTGACGGTACGCGGCGTTATCCTGATTAGACACCTGGGCTCGTTCCTGGTGCTGTTGAAGTAACGCATGCCTTCCTCTTCGCCCAGGTAGCGAATCGCCCTGGTGGGCGCGGACGGCAGCCAGGCGTCATCCTCGATGACCGCCTCCGCCTCTATGATTACACGAGTGTACGGCGGGTCGTACGTGTCCACGCATACCGAGACCTTGGAGCTCGCCTTGATGTTGGCGACCCATTTCGCCTTCCGGCGGCCCGCGACGGTGAACGTCTGGCCATCGTAGTCGAACCAGACCGGGCAGACATAAGGCCATCCCTCCGCGGTTACCGTGCCCAGCTTCATGATTTGCCTGCCGGTGGTCAGAAATTCAGTTAGCTGTTGCGGATTCAGTGGCGGCAACACGGTCCTCCTAAATGCCCTCAGCGTATGCCGAGTGGAAGGTATCCACGCCCGCGGTCAGCCCGGCGGCGTCTCGCCGAATGACCATAGGACTGGCAAATCCGGCGAAACCAGACCGCAAGTGTCCGCCGTCCAAGATATTTATCGTATGGCCCCTGCGCTCCAGCGCCGAAATCAGGTCGGGGTCCAGTCTGGGGTCCACGCTGGTGAACGGCATGCTGCAGTCCACCCTGGGGGAGTCGATACCTTCCTGAGGCCCCATGCCAAAGTCCAGACTCTTGACTATCTGCTGCGTAACACAGTTGGTTATGCGCCGTCCGCCGGACGCCCCTACGGCCAGCATCACGCCGTCAGAGTCCATGACCAGCGCGGGCGTCATGTTGTTCAGCGGGAACTTGCCCGGGGCAATCGAATTCACACGGCCTGGTTCGGGGTCATACCACATCATGCCGTTGTTCATGATTACGCCTGTGCCCCTGGGCATGACGCCCGAACCGAATCCGGACATTATCGTGTTGGTCAGGGAAACGGCGTTGCCTTCGCCATCGACGACGCACAGGTGGGTCGTGCCGTTGTCGAATGATGGTCTGCTGGAGGCCAGGACCCTTTCCGGACTTCGACCTTCATCCCGCCAGGGATCGCCTGCCTGGAATGCACCGGGCGCTTGCGGCGTTACCTCGCCACGGCGTCGGGCGGTGTAAGCGTCCGACACCATGCCGCTCCAGGGCACGTCCGCGAACTCCGGGTCTGCCACATACTCGAAGCGGTCGGCGTATGCCAGGCGGGCACAGGAGATGTACGTGTGCAACATCTCTTCGCTGTTGTGTCCCATCGACGCCAGGTCGAAGCCATCCAACAGCTTCAACGTCATGGCCGTGGTGATGCCGGCGCTGGCAAATGGCGGCACCCTCACGGTGTGGCCCCTGTAGGAGATCTCCAGGCCCTTGTCCCAAACGAAGGGCCTGTACTGCGCCAGGTCCTCCATCGACAGAATACCGCCGTTGGCTTGAATATCCGAAGTCATTGCATGGGCAAAGTCGCCCCTGTAAAAGGCGTCAGGGCCGTCTTTGCCGATGGCCTCCAGGATGTTCGCCAGTTCCGGCTGCTTTAGCTTCGCGGGAATCACCAGGTCGCCGGTTGGCATGTTGCCTCCGGGCATCAGTACCCGCCGCAGCTCGTCGTACCTGAACAGCATGCCCGCAAGGGTCCCCATGGCGTAGAGGCTGTGCCAGCCGGGCGCGTGGCCCTCCCTGGCCAGTCGGACCGCAGGGGCCACCACGTCTTTTAGCGGCAGCCTGCCAAACCGGCGGTGTGCCTCGCAAAGCCCCGCTACGGCGCCCGGGGCAGCGATGGACCGGTAACCCTCGATATTCTCGTTATCGACTACGCCTGGCCATCCAAAGGACCCTACAGCGCCCTCGCCGGTTAGCTGAAACATATCCGGCTTGGCAGCCAGGGGACCACGCATTGGGAAGCCGATCACACCCCCCTGCTGACCCATCTGGTACACCAGGTAGCCTCCGCCGCCTATGCCGCTGGAGGCCGGCTCCACCACGCCAACCGCGAAACATACGGCCACGGCGGCATCCACGGCATTTCCGCCGCTCCTTAGCATTTCCAGCCCCGCCTTCGTGGCTTCGGGATCTTTGGCGGCAACCATGCCGCCGGACGCCCGCGCCTCCTCCTTCACCAGGTTGGTAATCGTAGGCTGATTTTGCATATATTGGGCCTCCTGAATGGGGTGGCGTTAGCATACTCCCAGCCTATTTAACCGTCAATCTGCCCCTCCTGACAGACTGCATCTTGGCCAGATCCGCATTACGGGAATTAGGGGTTCGCCACGATGCTTTTCAATGGGTTCCACGCAATCATCGCCATATGCGATATGTTGTTGCCCTCTTGGCGATGGTCACAATCGGGGCCGGCGCCTGGGGCATATACGTAAGGGGGCCCTCATTCTTCCAGCTATCATGGTCGCAACCCTCATCGTCCCCAAAAGAGGAACCCGAAGCCTCGCCTTTGGACGAAGGTGTGTCGCGGACCATCGCCACCGTGGAGAAAATTCTTAGAAACTCGCCAGGACGCGGCTACCGGACAAATAAACTGATCGCGGCGGACGTAACGAAGGTAATCGACGGAGATACTATCGAGGTTTTCGTCGACGGCGCCCTAATGACCGTGGGGTACATCGGCATTGAAGCTCCCGTCCTGAAAACTCCCGTGGATGGCCCGGAACCGTTCGCAGTGGAGGCCCTGGAACGCAACCGTGACATCGTTGAGGGCAAGGTGGTAATGCTGGAACGCGACTTGATTGACGCGGACCGACGAGGTAGGCGTCTACGCTACGTCTACGTCGGAGACCTCATGGTTAACGCCCTGCTGCTGCACGAAGGGCTCGCCAGGTCAGATATATCATCCAAGGGCCTGAAGTACGCGGAGGTCATGTACCTGGTGGAGCAGCAAGCCATGTTAGAGCGACAGGGTGGATGGCGCTTAACTTGGCCCGGCATCTCCCGCCGACAGTAGGCCGACCAACACAGGACCCCTTTCCAGGATTTTCACCGGATGAGGGACCTCAAATCTCGGCGGGCCTCCGCGGGCTAGGCCACCTCGAACCGCTCTGATTCCGGGTGCTGGGACCAGAGAGCATCTGCCCCCGTCATCACCGCGGCGCGCTCCGGACTAGCCCTCCATTCGTCATATATCTCATTGCTCTCCCACTTGACCATCGTAGTGATCTTCGTCGGGTCGCCAAGTGAGTAGAAAGTCTCCCGGCCAACAAAACCCGAAGCCCTGCTCTGCGCCTCGCCGTTGCGGTCCAGCAGCTCTCGTGCTTCCTGTATGTTGTCCTTTTTGGCCCAATGGTGCGTTAATACGCCAATCATGTCCCCTCCCGAGTCCTGGAGTAAATGCCGTCAGTTAAGGCAACCTCAGCTACGACGTCGCCCCCTTACTCCGGGTTGAACTTTAGGCGCGGCGAGTGTAGCAGCGGCCAAACACATCGTCAATTCAGTGCAGCCGCGCTGTTGCATATCCCCGGGCCACCGTGGAACATATGAGAATGCATCGACCCGGAATGCTTAATCAAGGAAAGACTTATCCTGGCTGGCGGATTCTGGCTGCTGTATCCGGCATGAATTTCGCCAACGGCGCGACGACCATAGCCGTGCTGACGGTATTCATTCTCCCCTTTGCCGACGAGTTCGGCTGGTCCCGCACCGAGATCGCCGGCGCCACCAGTATTGGAGCGCTGCTTGGCGCCGCCATCGCACTACTCACAGGCCGCCTGACTGATAGCATCGGAGCGCGCATACCGCTGGTCGTCGGGGGCCTTATGGTGGTGGTCGCCATGGCAGGCCTGGCGGCAATGCAGACCTTGATATGGTTCTACGTTGCGTTCGGGCTGGCAAGGTTGGCCGACCAGGGCTTCATTCAGCCTTCGTCCGCGCCCGCCATTTCCAAATGGTTTCTTCGGCATCGCGGACGTGCCTTGGCAATCCTATTTTTCGTGACGTCGGTTGGCGGCGTCGTACTCCCTCTCGTAGTGCAGGTCACCATAGACACCGTACATTGGAGGGCCGCCTGGCTAATACTGGCGGTAGTCATGCTGATCGTCGGCGTGTTGCTGGATAAAAAACTACATGGACCACCGGCCTGGGTCGTCGTCGGCGTGATCGTGTTCGCCATGACAACGCGCTGTTGGACACGCTCGGCCGAGTGGCGACACAACGGCACGCTCTACGCGGCGGCGTATCGAGATCAACCCGATGCGGTCGGTCCGCTTCAGCTCTACGGCCGATGGCTTACCGACCACGATGAAGTCGAACGCGGCATTGTGCTGCTTAACCGCGTGATAGAGATTGATCTGGGCTACACCGACGCCCATCGCTCATTGGGTCGAGCCTACCTGCGCGGCGGGCGGGTCGGACAAGCGCTGCGTCACTTGCAAATCGCGGAGATGCAAGCGCCGGGCCACACGTCGACTTCCAACCTTCTGAAAAGTGTCAGTTCCATGCTCTCGCGCCGCGACGACGCCCTGGAGCGTCTGCGCGAAGCGGTTCTTGAACACCCTGAAGATGTGGCCATCGAACTCGATCTGGTCAAGCGTCTACGCGATCTCGGCCTGCTCGCCGAAGCGCTGGATCGATTCACACTACACACTCACATCGCATCCGGGTTGCTGCATCCGGTTAAGTGCCGGTAATAATTAGGCCTGCTTGCAAAAGCGAGGCTCACGGTCGTTTTCAGG
>JACZVF010000230.1 GCA_022572805.1 Chloroflexota bacterium | reverse complement strand
AGCAGGCCATGCTGGAATACGTCGAGAAGATCACACTCGCGGCGACGACCGTCTCGGAGAACGACATCGATAATCTCCGCCAGAACGGTTGGACCGACAGGCAGATTCTGGACATCGCGCTGGTGTCGGCCTATTACTGTTTCAGGTGTCGGATGGCCGACGGCCTGGGCGTGGAGCTCGATGACGGACGCGTGGACGCCGAGCTGTTGGATGAACTGCACCGCCGCAAGGTTACTTCGTAGTGCCATTGCCCCTGTTATTTCCATTCCAGATGTGTCCAGATATCAGGACTGGGCGCCTGCGTTAATTGCAAGGCTCCGGAAACGAAAAGCCCCGGGTGTGAAATCCGAGGGGCTTTTATCAATACGGACGGTAGCTAATCGCGCCCACATTCCCCAATGCCCTGTATTCGAGGCTAGTATCGGAAGCGATGGTTGATGGCCAAAGGAGCAGCTATCAAATGGATTTGCCGAAATCAGTGTTTTCCATGCCCACGCCAATGACAATCAAGGGCCGAATCTCCTCTGTCACCAACGCTTTCGCGAGTGCCATTATTCCGGTTATCCGCCCAACAGATGATGAAGTTCGCGAAGCTTTGCAACTTCTGGGAATGAGCGTTGATAGCGTCAGTTGCGCATATTGCGGCGATCCACACACAGAATGGGACCATTTGCGCCCAACAATCAAAGACCAGCGACCCACAGGGTATATTTCGGAGATCAGGAATTTTGTGCCCGCTTGTGGCAAATGCAATCAGTCAAAAGGGAACAAGAATTGGCGCGAATGGATGCTGAGCGATGCTCCATTGTCCCCCAAGACGAGAAGTGTTGAAGACCTTTTAAGGATGCGTTATCCGTCGTGAAGAAGCTATGAATACGGAGAGTCCACCAATATTCACGCCATCTGCCACCCAAGCGGCCAACATGAAAGCAGGCAAACCTGTCCATATAGTACTTAGCGAAATGTCGGACGGCGGCCTATTTCATGCGAGAAGAGTGAATTCGTAAAATGCTTGCCATCAACAATATCGAACTGAAGCTGACCAGGCTATTCGTAGCTGTTTCCTTGGCCGTCACCGCGTTGGTGGTTTTGGCAGCCTGCACGGCTACGGACGACGGTACAATATCAGCGGAGCGGTTCATCCTGAAGGACGCACAGGGACAACCCCGTGCGGAATTAGGCGTGGGGACGGACGGGATTCCGACGCTGAGTTTTTACGACAATGGCCAGCAGCTAAGGCTGCAGCTAGGTGAATCGCCGGACGGCGGCATTGGGCTTCATATGTTCGACGCCGATGGCAGGCCCCGGGCCAATGTGTCGCTCAGGTCCGGCTCAGACCCAAGCATAGAGCTATTCGACTCCAACGGCCGCAAACGCGCTACGATCGACGTGTCAGGGGATGGTTCGCCCAGCCTGGTGCTTATGGACTCCTCCGGTATTGCCAGGGCCAGCCTGGCCATATCCAGCCAAGGGGTTCCGGGGCTGAACATCCTGGACTCCCAGGGCAACGTCCGAATCGACCTGCGTGTGTGGGATGACGAGGTGGCCGCCCTGATCTTGTCCGACTCCAGTGGCGAGCCACATGCGGCATTGGCGGCCTCAGACATCGGTCCACCATCGCTTGTGCTGGCTGACGAGCAGACAAGGTCACGCGTGGACTTGCGCGTTCTCAACGGCGGAGTCCCGAACCTGGTTCTAACCGACTACCAGGGCAACGTACTCTTCACCGCGCCATAACACGCCGCCCAATGTGGCATGAAGACAGCGGCGCGCAGACTTGCCGCCTCATGCCAACCAACCATTCTTCATGCCTTCATATCCGATGGGCAGCACCCGTTGAATGGGGGTGGTGGTATTTCCATCCAAGGCAACATCTCGTAAAGCAATACTTGCATCCAAGTAGTATAGTAAACTGAAATTATAACCGTATCCGCCTATGCACGTTGTAATTACGGGCGGTAGTAATGGAATGCAATCGAAATATGCCCTGGAAAGTCGGCCAAGATACATAACCAAACGAAATGAACTGGTTTCCCAACACGAATTTCATACAGCACGCAAATCCATTGATATGAGGAAAGAGGTCTGCTATTGTCAGTGAACACGCAGGCGGCAATTTTAGAACAAAGGCTCGAAATGTTTGAAGCCGACGACATCCGCGGAGGCATTACGGACGACCTGGAGCCAGACGTTGATGCGGCCGAAAGTGGCGTTCTGCGGTCGAAGGGCGGCGTCACCTCTTATGAGCAACCCCCCGACGGGGACTCGACCGATACCATCAGGGAATACCTTCGCGCAATCGGCCAGCACCCTCTTCTTACAGGCGCCCAGGAGATCCCTGTAGGTCAGACCGTGGAGAGGCGCATGCAGCTGCTTGAGACTCGGTCTCTGCTGTCCGAGGAGTTGGGCAGGCAGCCCTCCAACTCTGAGCTCGGCGCACGCATTTACCAGTCGCTCATGGTCCACAGGCCTGCGCTGGTGAAACTGGCGAACATTCTCGGACACAAGGCCGGGCCTCGACTGTCAATGGGCCAAATCCTAACGCTTCCGGACGCCCGTGCGGCATTCGATAACCCGCTGCCGCAGGAGACCAAGGCCGCCCTGGCCGAAGAGATCGATATCGACGAAAAGGCGGCCGGCGCAGTAGTCACGGAGGCATCCAGGCTGTCATGGCTCTTGCCGCTGGAATTAATCCAGGAGCTCAGTACTGCGGTGCGCAAGGGCAAGCCGGAAATGAGGGAGCTAACACCTCTCATTAAACCACACGAGCAGGCGCTGGGAGAGTGGTGGCTGGATATCGAGAAACGCGGCAGGGATGCGGGCGAGCTGCTGACCAACTCCAACCTGAGGCTGGTTGTTAGCGTTGCGAGGAAGTATCTGAACAGGGGACTGCCTCTGCTGGACCTCATTCAGGAGGGCAACCTGGGCCTGATGAGGGCCGTGGAGAAGTTCGACGCCCATCGTGGTTACAAGTTCAGCACATACGCCACCTGGTGGATTCGTCAGGCGGTTACCAGGGCGTTGGCAGATCAGGGCCGCACTATACGGCTGCCTGTCCACGTGGTGGAGAGGCTCCAACAGCTAAGTTCCGTCGAGCGCAAGTTGCTGAGACAGTTTGACAGGGAGGCCACGCCGTCTGAAATAGCCGAGGAGCTGGGCTGGTCCGTCCAGAACGTGGAAAACCTGCTACAGCAGCGCCAGCATACGGTGTCGCTGGAAACGCCTGTGGGTGAAGAGGAGTCGACGCTGGAGGACTTTATCCAGGATACGTCGAGCTGGACGCCCGATGAGGTTGCTATACGCATGCTCACGCGGGAGGATGTGATCGAAAGCATGGATGACCTGCCCCCGAGGTTGCGGCTGGTACTTGCGCTGCGCTTCGGCTTCTTTGACGACAGGCCTCGCACTCTGGAGGAGGTCGGGCAGGAGTTGGGCGTCACACGCGAGCGCGTCCGTCAGCTAGAGGGTCAGGCGTTGGACAGGCTTCGCCGCTCAGAGAGGCTGCCCACGCTGCAGGACTCGGGCCTGGGCTAAACACAAACTGCCACAGGGTAACGAAATCAAAGAGGAGCGCCTTACCGCGCTCCTTTTTTTGTCCTTAAATGCTCCCAGAGGCCCAGGCGTAAAGACGTTTCTCGACACATTTACGTTCTCAGACTCACGCACGACATCGGGCCCAAAACCTTACCGTTTCCCTGTCTGTGGCAATGCTGCCAGGCAAAAGCTGCGTCAGCCGGAAGGCCGGACCACCAGCACCGGCATTCCGCCGGAGGGGTTCACCTTATCGGCAACACTCCCCAATACCCACCTGTCCAGGCCAGCACGCAGATCGAAATATCAGCGCCCTGGTAGCCTGACCAGTTGACGAGAAGTTGTGTCGCCCTGTTAGTCACTATCTTAAAATCGTCATGGGGGAGCCCAGCGGGGGAAAGCCCCTCTGGCAGAGGGCCTGGGGGATGTGCCCCCCAGGAACAAGATCCCCCTCGGTGGGAAGGCCGGAACAAGGCATCCGCCTTTTTGAGTTAGTTACCTAGTACTTATTGTTGGAAATCCGCGCACACGCCAGAAGGCCGTGCTCGGCTTGTTACAGCCAAAACGATATAACGCTGACTTTTGCAATCAAGTACTAGGGCGCCGAATCCGCCATGGACTTGGAGACAACTGCCGGATTCATCGGAAGCTCCGTCATCCTGGTGCCAATGGCGTCATGTATCGCATTCGCCATTGCCGCCAGCGGAGGCACGATACATACCTCTCCAACGCCTCTAACGCCGTATGGATGAGACGGGCTTGCCACCTCCACGATGACGGTGTTTATCATGGGCAGGTCCAGGGATGTCGGCATACGGTAGTCCAAAAGGCTGGAGTTCATCATCCCGCCGTCGTCGTTCATGTAGTACTCTTCGTTCAGAGCCCAGCCGATTCCCTGCGCTACGCCGCCTTGAATCTGGCCTTCCACGTAGCTCGGATGCACAGCCTTGCCTACGTCCTGTGCGGCGGTGTAACGGAGGACCGTGACCTTGCCGGTTTCGGGGTCTACCTCCACATCGACCAGGTGCGTGGCAAACGCGCTGCCGGGCGCCGAGGGCTCCATGTTAGCCCGGCCCACGACTGGCCCTCCCAGGCCGATAAGCCTGGGCGCCAGGTCCTTGAAGCTGATCTTGAGCTCCGGGTCGGAGCTGTGCCGGAACATACCGTTTTCGAACTCGATCTGGTCAACGTCGGTCTCCCACATGATGGCGGCCCGCCCTATCATCTGACCCTTCACGTC
>JACZVF010000229.1 GCA_022572805.1 Chloroflexota bacterium | reverse complement strand
GGTCAGAACGCCCAGCAGCTTGTCGCCTCCGAATGTTGTGCCAACGCCCGTCTTCCAGGGCTCGAATATCCACTTGAACATTGTTACCTTCATGTCGGTGATTTTCATGATGCCTGTGGCCCCCCTTTGCGTTCCCAGAAGTTTTTGATATTAGGGAATTAGTCGTCCGCCATGGTATAGAGCAGCCCGAAAAAATTCAATTCGGAGCTTTTTGATATGGGCAAACGATAATGAGTTTGAGGAGCAGCCGTGGCTGAGATACAGGGCTGGTCGCGGCTAAAGCCTGGACTGGCGTGAGATGATTGCCCTGGATGATATGCCGCGCAGCGTGGCCGCAGCCAGGGACGACCTGTCGGCCGAGCGCTGCCAGCCTTTGGCCTCCTCGCCGTGCGGGGTTCGGTCTGGCTCTCGCAAGCCGATCAGGCAAATGGCTATGGTCGCGACCAGGATGGCGCCCGCGGCGAGGAACACCCCCTGCGGCGCAATGAGAGATGTGATGCCCGCCAGCACCAACGGTCCGAAAACGCCGCCCAGAGATGCGGACGATGCCTTCACGCCCTGTACCCTGCCTCGGTGCTGAGCCTGCGTAATGTCCAGGTAAAAGGCATTTAGCGCCGGCAACATTAGGCCCAGACCTAAGCCGGCAACGGCTGCCAGCATTAGCATCATGGGATACCAGGTCACGAATGCCAGGGCGCCCGGCAGCGCGGTGAACAGCAGCGCCCCCATGATTACAACCGGCTTCCGTCCAATGCGGTCGCTAATTTGACTGAGGAGCGCCTGGCTAACAACAATGGCGACGCCGGTGGCGGCAATGACCAGGCCGAACTGAATTGTCGTCCATTGAAGCTGCTCGTAGAAGTAGAAGATCATCTGTGGCTCGACGAAGGTGTATTCGAAAACGATGACGAAGTCCAGAAGCAGCAGCGTGCCGAAGACGTATCGCGGTCTTGGCAGGAAGGCCCACCTGCCGTTCTCGGAAGGCGTACTAGAAGTAGACGTCCTTCGTAGGCGCATCGCCTCCCTCCGTCGGACTGCGGCGGGACGAGTTTCGGGCACCATTACCAGGGCAAACAGAAAGGCCAAGGTGGCCAGCGCCGCCGATGCAATAAACGGGGCCCCGAAGCCCCACGCATCGTACAGCACGCCGCCCAGCACCGGGCCGAACACTATGCCCAGCCCCATGCCGGCGGTGACGATGCCGGTCTTCTGCGCCCGCTGGTCCTCCGGCGCGATATCCGCGACGATGCCCATGGCAGCCGGCATCAGGCCGGCAGTAAGCAGGCCCTCGACGACTCGGAGCATCGTGAACTCGCCGGTGGACCGGGCGAAGAGGAAGCCCACGTTCACGACGGCGAAAGAGATGAGCGAAAGAAGGATGAGCGGCCGGCGTCCTATTCGGTCGGCCAGCGCACCCATGAACGGCGCGGCCACGAATGTCGCCAAGGCGAACGCGGTGGTCATGAGGCCCAGCGCCTCCACGCCGGAACCGAACTCCCCCAGACGTCGGGCGAACACTGGCATTATGATGCCGAACCCGGTCATGATTATGGCGACGCTGGTGGCCAGAAGCAGGGTGATATTCCGGGTGCGTGTGGCATCGTGCCCGGGCTGAATCACGCTGCCGGCATGGATTACGTCACCCAGGTTGGCCGGCCCTTGGTCTCCGGTCATAGCCGTACGCCCAGTTCTATCAGCAATGTCGCAACGTCGAAGTAAGTCGTCTCCTTGATGATTCGGCCTTCGCGTATGTCCAGGAACGTCACGCCCCTGAGACGGACTGTGTTGCCGGTGGGCTCTATGCGTTTTACTCCGAACATGGATTCCAGAGGTCCGGAATTGGTCCCGGTGAATATCCACTGGGTGACGACCACCTCGTCGGCGGCGATAGTGCGAATTACCTCGAGGTCCATTTCCGGGAAGGCCACGAACCACCGGGGCCAAAAGAGCTCTGCTTCGCGGGCCGACCGTGGCGGGTCTTCGAAGGCGTCGCCGTGGACGAACTCAAGCACAAAATCGTCGGACCTGAGGGCTCGCAATGCCCCAGCGTCACTTGCCGAAATGCCCGCAACATACGCAGAGGCGATTTCCACTGAAGTTCGGCTGAATTCTGGTGAAGGACTCATCCTATCCCCGCTCCAGGTGTTAATGGGATGTCGAACTTGTGCGCCGCGCCGGTTCATCTAATATAAGAGTTCCCGGCTCCGTATGCAACATCATATCGCTGTAACAGCTATCTCATAGGGCCCAAAGGACGTAGCGAAGCAAAGAAATCGCTATTTGCACGGGGAAGCAACTCTAACGGGGACTACCGACCGATTTTCGCCAATCGCTTTATGGGCAGCAGCCGGCCCCACATGCGAACAACCCTCCGGCGGAAGTACAGGTGCTTGCCGAATGCCGAGCCCACGGCGATTAATATCAGGGAGTACAGCGGCGGCATTACCAGCAGGTAGACCCCGCGGTAGCCCCACGGCCCGGAGACGAGACTTCCTTCCATTTGCAGTGCGCCGTTAAGGATGATGCGGCTAAGTAGCGTAGCCAGGGTTCCCGTGATGCCGTAGACGGAAATGACGATAAGCCAGTGAAGCCAGTTGGAGCTGTTGAAAAATCCTCTGCGACGATTCGAATAATCGGCCGATTCGGTAAATGTTTTGATGCTCGATAGTTCCTTCGCAGAGCTGTCGTATTTTTCGTATTTGATGTTCAAACTGAGCCATCATAATGGATACGTATCAGATAATCCATTGCTCTCCACCAACGCGGGCGTAGTCTGTGGCCGGCAGGCGATGTACAGACGTGTCTCCTGCCTGTCGGCGGCTGCGCCAAGAGGCGGGAAGTTGCAATATGTCGAAGCCGGTCTCCCCGCGTATGGTAACATTGCGCCATGAAAAACATTTTTGAAACGCTTGTTCCCAAGGCGGCGGGCATCGGGGCGGAGCATCCGCTGGCCAAGGCGCTGATGGGCCGAGAAAACATCATGGAGCTGACGCAGAAATCCCACGACGCCGCACTCACGCCGATGAACAGCGGTGGGCTGTCCCATGCAGTGCGCGCGGCGCTGGCATGCCGAATTGCGAGGCACAACAATGAGGCGTTCCTGGCTGAGCACTACAAAGGCATGATTGGACGCGGCGATGATGCGCAGGCGGCGTCGATGATCGCCAACCCGGCCAATATTGGCGGAAACGATGCCAGGCTGGCGGCCATTGTCCGGCACACCGACCTGGTGGCGGTGAGTCCCAAGGACGCGACGGCTCAGGATATCGAGGCCCTCAAGTTAGTGGGCGTGCCCGATGACGACATCGTTCGGCTGTCCGAGCTAATTGCCTTCATTAGCTACCAGGTAAGGCTTGTGGCCGGACTGAGACTCATGGCGGAAGTCGCATGAGCGGACCAATTACAGAATTCACCGCCGTAGTGCCTCATTGGCAGCCGCATGTGACTCCCATCGACCAGGAAAGCGCCACACAGGAGCAGCGAGAGTCCTTCAAGGAGACGCCCTCCAATATGAAGGTGTCGGACTACACCCTGGTGCTTGCTCATGACCCTGAGACCCTTACTCAGCGCACCCCTCTTTTCAACGGCATCATGTACAGCAGGGGCGGGCTGTCGAGGGCGGAGACGGAGCTGGGCGCAGTGGCCGCGTCCGTTTTCAACAGGTGCATATACTGCACGGCCGTACATGCTAGCCGCTACAACGAGCTCACCAAGGATGAGACGGTCATGCAGCGCATCTTCGAGTCGGCGGCGGATGCGGACCTGGACTCCCGGCAGACGGCAATCCTGGGATTTGCGACCGGGCTCTCCCAAACTCCATCGCAGGCGAGCAAGGCCGACGTGGAGCGATTGGTGCGAGAGGGCCTCAGCATGGAGGAGGTCCTGGACCTTGTGCTGGCGGCGTCGCTGTTCGGGTGGGCCAACCGGCTGATGCATACGCTGGGCCAGCCTATGCCCAAACCGAAGTAGACTTCTGGATGTTGGCAGGCTATATGACTCCAGCGGAAAAATTCGCTAATCTCGTCGATGAGGCGGACGCCCAGGGAGCCCGCATCCAGGGCGGCCAACCTCGGGACGATCCGTGGGGCGGCCCGATAGCAAAGGTATTTCGATTCAATCCCAACCAGGTGCTTGATGAAAATCGGGCCATAATCGCGTCGTATGTGCGGCCGGACGACGTATTGATTGACGTTGGTGGTGGCGCCGGACGTGTTTCCCTTCCGCTGGCGCTGCGTTGTCGCCAGACGGTCACCGTAGACCCCTCCCCCGGCATGCGGGCAGAGTTTGAGGAGCTCGCTGCGACATCCGGCATCACCAACGCTCGCTTTCATCAAACGGACTGGCTTTCAGCGGACGACGTTGAGGGCGACGTAGTTTTCTCGGCTGACGTAGTCTACTTCGTTCGTGACATCGTGCCATTTTTGGAAAAACTTCAAGCCGAAGCGCGTCGACGGGTGATGATAACCTTGTGGAGCGTGCCCCCGCCAAACCGCCAATCCGCGCTGTTTCGGTTGGTTAATGGCGAAGCCCTAAAACCTCGGCCTGGTCACCGGGAGTTGATGGCGGTCTTGTGGGACATGGGCGTGTTGCCCGATATCCGGGTGATGCCGGACGATCCGTGGTGGGACCGCGACGTGCCGCAGACTCGCGAAGAAGCGCTGGACATGGCGGCACGGGGAAGGTGGAATGACTCGGCCGGCCGCGTGAAGGCCCTTGGTGTTGTGGAAGCGCATTTCGAGGACTTGTTTGAACGCAAGCCGGAAGGCTACCGGCCGCTTTGGAACGCAGATTCGCGCG
>JACZVF010000228.1 GCA_022572805.1 Chloroflexota bacterium | reverse complement strand
ATTGGACGCTGACGGACGCTATACGGCACCCTGCACTGGTCCTGATTCTCCTGTCCACGTTCGCCGTGGGAGTGTCCAGCGCCGGGGTTGGGCTGCACCTGGTGCCTTTCCTGGTGCAACAGGGGCTCACGCCGACGTTAGCCGTCGGCGCGGTCAGCGTAGGCTTTCTGGCATCGGGAATCAGCAACCTTCTGTGGGGGCTGGTGGCGGACAGGTTCTCCACCAGGTACCTTCTGGCGCTGAACTACGCCCTGAGGGCCGGCACATTTCTGCTGCTTTTGAGAATCGACACCCCGGCAATGGCTTACCTGTACGCCGTACTGCAAGGCCTAACGGAAGGCGGCATAAGAACCTTGGGCACGTTAATGCTGTCTGACTACTACGGCCGACGAAGAATCGGGACCATCTTCGGCGTAAGCAGGGCCGTTCAGGTGGGCGGATTCGCGCTGGGGCCGCTCATAGCCGCGCTGGCATTTGACATGACGCTGAGCTACTCAGGGGCCTTTACGTCATTCTTCGTGCTGACGTTGGTGGGCACGGGCCTGATTTTGGCGGCCAGGCCCCCAACCAAAAACGCTTCGCCAAACTAACGCCCGGTGATTGCGGCCAGAGGCCTGCTATATAATTGGCTTGCTGCTCGTCGACGGCCCCCATAGGCGGACAGGCGGACGACGGCAAAGCGAAACGGATGAAGGAGAACGTCTTGGCTGACAAGAAGCGTGTCCTGGTCACTGGCATGGCTGGGCAGATCGGTGGCATCATTCGAAGGCAACTGGGAGACCGATACCTGCTGAGCGGCCTGGACAGGGTCCCGGTGGACGACGTGCCCACCACAGTTGCCGACATCTCCGACTACGATGCCATACGGCCGGCCTTTGATGGTGTCGACGTGGCGGTGCACCTGGGCGCCGATCCCAGCCCTCGCGGCTCCTGGGAATCGATACTGGACAACAACATAGTCGGGACGAGAAATGTATTCGAGGCGGCTAGGGACGCAGGAGTCAAGCGTGTGGTGTTCGCCAGCAGCAATCATGTGGTCGGCTACTACCCTCTCAAGCAAGACCCATACAAGGCTGTTTACGACGGCAGGCTTGGAGAGGTGAGGCGTCCTTTCCCTCCATTGACCACGGAGCTTATTCGTCCGGACAGCTACTACGGCGTTAGCAAGGCTTTCGGCGAGGCGTTGGGCAGCTACTATCACGACGCCCACGGACTATCCGTGATCTGCCTACGCATCGGTTGGGTCATGACGCCGGACGATCCCACGTTCTCTCCGCCGGCCCTTTCCCTATGGCTAAGCCACCGGGATGCAGCCCAGCTCATTAAGAGAAGCATCGACGCACCATCGTCCGTGGGATTCACCATCGTAAATGGCGAGTCCGACAACGCCCTGAGCATATGGGATATCGAGTCCACCAGGGCTGTGCTTGGCTACCGACCGCAGGACGGCGCCGGAGAGGGCTGGACGCCGCGCGAGGGCAGCCCAGGCATAATCTGAAGCGCGGTGCACTACCCTCCGCCGACGTAGCTTGCCTACCTAGTGGCGTGAGAGACCGGCATATCGCATTGCGAGAAATCGTGGCTTTCGGAGAGCGTTGGTCCCTGGTCTAATATACCTTTCACACATTAACCAAGAATTGTCCAATACTACCCCTGCTTTTCCGGCCTTGTATTTCAGACAATTCTTGTAATATGTTCGAAATCTACTGATTCTTATTGGGCCGCCGTTAGGTATTTAGTCACTATCTTGAAATCGTCATGGGGGAGTCCGGAGGGGCTTTCCCCCTCTGGCAGAGGGCCTGGGGGATGTGCCCCCGGGAACAAGGCATCCGCCTATTTGAGATAGGTTAATAAAGGAGGAAGCTTGGCAACGCCTGTGGGGCACTATCTGGTGGCACTGGCCATAACCCAGGGCCTGGCCGGTTCCACCAAAGAACGGAAGCAGGGCGTCGTCCTGGCGGCTGCGTCGTTGCTGCCGGATTTAGACCTGGTTGCAGGCCTGTACGTTGGAGACTTCTGGGCCTACCACCGTGCGGCTTCTCACAGTCTCACAGCGGCGCTGGCGTTTGGACTCGTGGCCCTGTTGGCGCTGCTGTTATTCAGGGCACGCCGTCCAGTTTACGCGGCGACAACGCTTTTCCTTGTGTATTTTTCGCACCTGGCACTGGACTCCATGATGCTGGATTCCAGCAGCAAGGGGGGAATTGCCCTGTTGTGGCCCTGGCTTGATACCCGGTTTCAGACGCCCATACCGTTGGTGCCCACGGGCAGGTACCAGCTAAGCGAAGTGTTAAGTCTGGCCAACGCGGCAGTCGTTCTCTGGGAGGCGGTGGTTTTTGTTCCCTTGGCCGCGCTGGTGGTCACGTTACGGCAAGGGGATGCGCCATGGCTCAGGGCATTCTCTTGGCCCAGGAAAACGGCCTGGATATTTGCAAGTTGGTTCGCGGTGGCGGTATTGGCTACGTTAGCGCTGGGGTAGGGTAGCGGAGGCACGGCCGGCACCTACGGTTCTAGTCGGTAAAGGTCCAGATACTTACCGTCATGTCGCGGGAGGCTGCCACAAGCGTCTTGCCGTCGTCCGTCATACCAAGCCCCTTTACGGCGCTCGTATGTTGCACCAGCGTCTGAATGGCCTGGCCGTCGCTGACCTTCCACAACCTGACCGTGTCGTCATCGGACGCAGAAACAAGAGTTTCGCCGTCCGGCGTAAACATTACGTCGTTTATGCGGTCTTCATGACCCAGGATA
The DNA here is from genome assembly GCA_022572805.1 of Chloroflexota bacterium. GTDB lineage: Bacteria > Chloroflexota > Dehalococcoidia > Lucifugimonadales > JADFKI01 > Casp-Chloro-G4. Next base: position 2,051 of record JACZVF010000228.1, on the reverse strand, counting down.
ACTCTAACCAACGTACCGTCTGAGACGTTCCACAGGCGGATATCGTCGTCGCCGGCTGTGGCCAGCAACGCGCCGTCTGGGGAGAAGGCCACGGCATTCACCGGCGACAGGTGCCCTTTGAACTCCCTTACGAACGAGCCGTCGCCGACGTTCCACAGCTTCACGCCACGGTCGCTTGACACCGTCGCAACCATAATGCTGTCCGGGGAGAAGGCTACGTCGTTAACGGACTGGCTATGCCCTCTGATCCTCTCTACGCGAAGTCCGCTCTCAACGGACCACAGAGCAACGCTTCTATCACGGGAGGCGGTGGCAATAAGGGTGCCATCAGGGGAAAAGACGGCGGCGTTCACAGGCTGACTGTGCTCCTTCAGCTGGCGGTCGATCTCCCACTGGTTCTGGAAAATCCAGAGTATTACGTTCTCATCGTCGGAGGCTGTAACCATGCGAGTGCCGTCCAGCGAAAAATCGACGTCGTTAATCGTGTCTTTGTGGTCGCGCAACCGGTCCACAGAGATCCCCGACTCGACGTCCATAAGCTCCACCCTGTTATTTCCAAGGCCTGCCGCCACGGTGGCGCCATCAGGCGAGATATCCACGGAAAACACCAACTGACCAAATGACAGCGTTTTGAGCAACTCTACCGCCAAAGGCACAGCGGTGGCCGTCGCGGTCGGCGTTACCGTAGGGGTGTTTTCAGGAGCAGGCGTTGGCGTATGGGTTGGGAGCGGCTGCTGAACCGGGGTGGCCGTAGCAGTCGCAACAACCGTCGGGGAGGCCACGGCGGTTGGCGTCCATACCGGCGTTGGCGATGGAACCGCCTGCGGCGTGGCGGTAGGCGAAGGCGCCAACGGCTCTGGTGTCGGCGGGGGCTGAGATACAGCCGAGAAGGTGGCTGTAGGCTCCAACAGCCAATATTTCGTCACAGGACCGGAAGGCGCGCCGGGAGACCCCGACAGAGGTCTTTTATCCTGAGTAGAACCGGTTGGGTCCAGGAAGTCCTGGACCTCTTTCAGAGTGAAGCCATCATGCGGCTTAACGACCTGCGCTGGGGCGGCGCGCGGGGCTGCAAACACATTGTTGCCCGTCCCTGCTGAAGGCAGTGCGCACGCGGCCACGGCCAGCAGCGCCAGGGACGATGCACCCGCCCAGGCCGCGTAGCTTCGTCCCCTGCCCCAGATACCCAAGCCCAACATCAAATCTCTATCTGCCCCAATCTACGGGTACGCCATGCATTCGCGTATTAAAGGTAAACGCCGTGTCGCCCGTGATAAACAGCGTGGCCCTTCCATAGGCCGAATTACCCGGTGGCCGGAATGAACAGACCCGTCTCATGCCGGCCAAACGTCCCGGTACCACTGCGACGGCGGGTCGACTGGAGAGGGATATCCCCAACCTTTGAACAGCCACAATGGCCAGCGAGAGAGCAGCAGACCTTTAAGCAGACACGATGGCCAGTGGGAGAGCGGCAGACCTTTGGCTTCCGAAATCGGGCTGTGGAAATTGGGAGGAGCTCGCCGATATCCGGTAACACTCCTGTAATTCTGGGGGAGCCAGAATATGTATAGAACGAGGAGGCAGGCGATGTTAGTTCTAGAGGCAACCCTTGGCTTGGCAGCGATTTTCGCTATATCGTGGGTGCTGGTGCTGGTAGCGCAGAACCTTGCGCGACCCCTATTCCTTCACGCGGCAATTTACCTTCCCAAACGAAGGGCTTCGGCGGTATTGGACGCCAGCGCATTTTTTCTGTACACGTTCGCGGGCACACTGGTCACGGCAACACTTATCACCATTTCCGTAAACGCCGCGGTGGCCGTGAACCACGTTATCTAACGGGCCGCTTTAAAAAGCGGGCGCGGGCTCTAGTAAATCAGCAAGGGGCGTCGTGTGACCGGCGCCCCTTTTTCGTGGGTTAGTCCTAGCGCCCATTCCAACAGATAGAACGCGCCTTGTCAGCCACCCACGAGGAGGGCAGCGCCTGTAACGAGGGCCGACTCGTTTGCGCACGGCTTCCTGTACCGGAAAGCAGGCATCTCACACCACGGAGACAT
>JACZVF010000227.1 GCA_022572805.1 Chloroflexota bacterium | reverse complement strand
ACTATCTCAAAAATGCGGATGCCTTGTTCCTGGGGCACATCCCCCAAAGCCCTCTGCCAGATGGGCTTTCCCACTCTGGACTCCCCCATGACGATTTTAAGATAGTGACTTATGCGTACGTATTCCCGACATTCAGGCAATGTTGTAATCCGGACTCGCTCTGGCGGTAGGGCGTTTTCTGGGAATAGCACCTGTTGGCCTGCGGCCGGTCCGGGTGAAATCTAGTAATAAACGGACGTTCCCGCTCCGCCGTTGGCCACTACCAGCTCCCCGGTTATGGCCCAGGCCTTGTCCGAGGCCAGGAAGGACGTCACGTAGGCGACCTCCGATGCCTCCACCATGCGGCAAATGGAGTTGCCGTTGGGAGAATCAGGTGCGAAGTCCTTGGCCTCCACCTCCTCCGCAGTGATGCCTAGCTGACGCGCCCTGGCCTCCAGAAGGCCCGGCGTGCGCTCGGTCCGCGTGGTGCCGGGGTGGATGCAGTTGACCGTGATGCCAAAGCGCCCCAGCTGCACTGCCAATGTTTTCGTCAAATGCACAAGGCTGGTATTGCGTGCGCCCCCGCTCAGGTTGCCGGCGCGGCGCGCATTTGTGCCGCTGATGTTGATTATGCGGCCCCAGCCCTGCTCCTTCAGAAATGGTATTGCCGCCCGGGCGCAGCGCAGCGCACCAACGTATTTCACGTCAAAGTCGTTGAGCAACTCGTTATCGTCAAGGCCCTCAATGGGACCTACGGCGGTTGGAGAGCCGCCGGGCAGCGAGGCGCTGTTTACCAGTATGTGCAGACCGCCAAGCTGATTGGCGGCCTCCTGCACCATGTTGTCCACCTGCTCTCTGCTGGTGACGTCCACCACCAGGGGGATGGCCCGTCTGCCCGTCTGGTCCTCGATCTCCCGCGCCGACTGCTCCAACTGCTCTTTGGTTCGAGAGGCGATGACTACGTCCACGCCCTCACGCGCCAAGTCCAGGGCTATGGCTTTGCCGATTCCCCGTCCTCCGCCTGCCACCAACGCGAATTTGCCTTCCAATCCCAGGTCCATTTAGCTTCCTCCAGCATGTTTGTCGCTTACGTCAGCTCTCGGTTAACGTCCCTCAAATCCGCCTTCACATCCCTATCGGTTTCCCCACAGGTATTCTGAATCGGCTTAGTATGGCACAGCGCTAAGTCGCAAGCAATTCTTCTAAGTCGGGTGCAAAAGGTGATAACATTACTCGGGACGGCAGAGAGTCGTGTTGCGGAAGGCGTTCGGCCGGCGGCGCGACGATTCCCAGTATGCTATATTTCGGGGTAGGTCCGGCATAATTGGCGCTTGTAGCTCAGTTGGATAGAGCGCATCCCTGCGGAGGATGAGGCCGTGGGTTCGAGTCCCGCCAAGCGCACTTGTTCTTAACTGACCGGGACCAGCTCCCTCCCGTTTATCCCTGCCCTATAACGCAACTGGGAGACGAATTTGGCGACGGCCCGCGGACCTGGTCTGGGTCCGGCGCGTTATTATTGGGCGATTAGCTCAGTTGGCTAGAGCACCTGCTTTACACGCAGGGGGTCAGAGGTTCAAGTCCTCTATCGCCCACTCCGATAAACCAAGAGTCTACGACCATCTCACCCCCCTGCGAGTCTCGGCGGCGATATTTACCGCGCGGCAGCGGTTTCAGCAACTCATTAGCGTGGGCAGCTTTTGCTTACCTCGCCGGGTATTACCTTTGGCAGCGTCTCTGTTGATAATAATGCCGTCACGCCGGGCTGGTGAGGGAGTTGTTCGGGCACAGTTGACCAACTTTTACTATGTTGGATGGGACCGAAATTCCTGCGTAGCTGCAAATCGTGACGATTCTGAAGGGTCCGATAGCTGCAGCGATTCAGTCCAATCTCTGCGAATTGCCGAGACATGCCACGAAAAAAGAGACCTGACGATACCAAGGTGCCCCACAGAGATGACTCGGCAAATGCCTTTGTCTGGACCAGAAGCAAGAGGTGGGCGACCCCTGTGGCGGTGCTATCGTCCCAGCCGGCGAGCCCTGGTCATGCACGCACACATGCGAGCGCGCAACTCGGATACGCCTGGTCCGGAACAAACCGTTCGCCGGAATCCAGACGACACCTGATAGCGAAAGGCCCCCCGTCAATTCCCCTTTCAAGGTGATTTGCCCTCTTTGTACCCTTTTTGGCTGCTGGCCACCCCTCCACTAGGGTTTGACACGTACTGGATACGGGGCGGTTACCGATGTTCAACAATATGAATCATGGCATCATGCTCCGCGTGGGAAGGCCATGGTTGCGCCGAAATTGTAGGCCATTCGGTCGGTTCGAGCGTTAATAGCCGCCCAATAAGGCGTTCCCCGATTGCACGGCAAAATACAGCCTGTAGCGAACAAACCCATCGAGGTCTGGTTTTGGTGAACATGGTTATGGAACGTCTCAATGTCCTCCTTATAGACGATGACAACGATGATTACCTGATAACTCGGGACCTGCTAGCCGATATAGAGGGTTCTCGATACGAGCTGGATTGGGAGTCCGACTATGAAAGTGCGTCGGAGCAGATCGCACGGGGCGTCCACGACGTTTACCTCATCGACTACCGGCTGGGTGAACGTACCGGGCTCGACCTCCTGAAGGAGGTCGTGGCGAAGGGTTGCAGGGGCCCGATTATCCTGCTCACGGGCCAAGGCTATCACGAGCTTGATGTCGAGGCTATGAATGCAGGAGCGATGGACTACCTTTCCAAAAGTCAGATCGATCCGATTTTGCTGGATAGGTCTATTCGATATTCCATCCAGCGCAAACGCGACGAGGTCGCCCTGCTGGAGGCCAACGAAAACCTGGAGTTCCGGGTCCGGGAGAGGACCGAAGAGCTTGCCAAGGCCAACCAGGCCTTGAAGAGCGAGGTCACTGAGAGAAAAAGGGCCCAGGAAGATATGCTCAGCGCCAAGGACGTTGCCGAGGCCGCAAATAAGGCCAAAAGCGAATTCCTGGCGAAGATGAGCCATGAGATTCGGACGCCGATGAACGGCGTGATAGGTATGACGAACCTGGCTCTCGAGACCGACCTGACCGACGAGCAGCGGCATTACCTGAACAGCGCGGTGAAATCAGCCGAGGCACAGCTGGAAATTATCAATGACATCCTCGATTTTTCGAAGATCGAGGCGCATAAATTCGAGCTTGACCCAATTGCGTGTGATCTCAGGCAGTGTGTCGGCGACGTAGTGGAACTCATGAGCCATCACGCTCAGGAGAGAGGCCTTAGCCTGACCAGCGAAACGGGCCAGGACGTTCCCGACGTCGTTATAGCCGATTCCAGCAGGGTAAAGCAGGTTTTGATGAATCTTGTCGGAAACGCCGTGAAATTCACCAAGTCAGGTGAAATCATCTTACGTCTTGATTGCGGTCAGGGCGCTTCCGGCTCCGATTTGCTGAGATTCGAGGTGCGGGACACCGGCATAGGCATACCCAGTGACCGTACGGAGAGCATATTCCAGGCATTTTCGCAGGCCGATGGCTCGACGACGAGAGAATACGGGGGTACTGGGCTTGGTCTGGCCATCTGCTCACAGCTTGCGGAGATGATGGGCGGAAGTATCTGGGTCGAGAGCGAGCTGGGCGTCGGCAGCACCTTCATATTCGTCATCCCTGTTGATGTCGCGGACCGCGCAGCTACACCCGGTGACGACGCATACACAGCCGACGCTGCGCAGCACCGCGCTGACGCAGTCCGCAACACGCGCTCATTGAAAGTGCTGCTTGCCGAGGACCATCCCGTGAATCAGGAGCTGGCGGAGACTATTCTAAACAAGAGGGGCCATTCTGTCGTCGCAGTCAGCAATGGAAGGCTAGCCCTGGAGGCTATTTCCAATCAGCAGTTCGATGTAGTCCTTATGGACGTGCAGATGCCGGAGGTTGACGGCCTGGAGGCCACCAGACAGATTCGCGCCAGGGAGCGGATTTCAGGCGGACATGTGCCGATAATCGCCATGACCGCTAACGCCATAACGGGCGACAAGGAACGCTGTCTCGAATCCGGCATGGACGCGTATGCAACGAAGCCAATCGACTTTGAAAAGCTGTTGCAGGTAATGTGTGAGCTGGTTCCAGTGGAAGCAGCCGCGATCTCGTCCAATGAAGACGCGGATGTCCCTCCGGCCACACCAGCGCCGATAGACAGTGAAGCGGCAATGGCGCTTCTGGAAGGCGATCAAGTGCTTCTGCACAGACTCATCAGGCTGTTCCTAACCGACAGTTCCAAGACACTTGACGAGATTGAGGAAGCCATCGCCGCCTCGGATGCGGAGGCATTACGCCGCACCGCGCACAGGCTAAAAGGGGCGTCGTCGAATATCGCTGCAACGCGGATAAACGAAGTTGCTCGGTTACTGGGCTCTTCGGCCCAAGACGAGAACTTCGACGCAGCGAAGGACCAAGTTTCTATTTTGAAATCTGAGTTGGAATCGCTTCGCGAATATGCGGAGTCGTTATAGCGGGGAAGAAGCCATGCGAATTCTGATAGCAGACGACGATCTCACCTCCCGAGACCTGTTGGAGACCACTCTCACGGCCTGGGGTCACGAAGTCATTTCGACGCAGGATGGAGACCAGGCTCTTGACGTGTTGACGCAACCCCATCCACCGTCAATGGCTGTGTTGGACTGGATGATGCCGGGACTGGACGGCATCGACATTTGCCGCGAATTGAGGGCTGCCTCGTCTGAATGGCCGATCTACAAGATCCTGCTCACCGCCAAGGACGCCAAGGAGGATATAGCCAACGGGCTGGACTCGGGCGCCGACGATTACATAGTGAAGCCGTTCAGCCGAAGCGAGCTAAG
>JACZVF010000036.1 GCA_022572805.1 Chloroflexota bacterium | reverse complement strand
GCTTGAACTGGCCTTCGGTGGCGTCCTTGGAGGAGATGGTGCTGTGTACCGAGCATCGAGGGTCGCGCAGCAGGTCCAGGGCTTTGCGGGACTGCCACATCATTCCAAGGTACAAGCGGCCGTCTGTTATCAGAGGCTCGACTGGACTGATGCGTGGCCAGCCGTCCTTGCGTAGCGTTGCGATGAGGACGAGGCCCGTGCGGTCAAACCGCTCCTCCCCCAAGGCCGCCAACTCCGGATCGCTCCGCCGGAAATCTTCCCAATTCATACTGTGGCCAGATCATCCCAGGGCGATTCGGACCATGTTCTTTTCCAGCGTCATGCCCAACTGCCTCGCCAGGTCCAGACGCCCATGGTCCCCCCGGGTTCCGACAAAGGCCACACCCAGCAGGCGGCCCAGGCGAAAGTCTACGATGGTGACGGTGACGAGCTTGTCGTCGTCGTTGTGCAGCGCCTTTAACGCCACGGCCTCGTCAAAAAAACCTTCCGGCTCAAGACGCTCCACGGCCACAAGCTCCTGTTCGTTGTCCAGCTTGGCGCCTATGTTCTCCTCGAAATCGTGCAGAAAGACATCGTGCATCCAGGTATGTACGGAATCCGCTGATTCGAACAGGTGCACAACCGTGGCCGCCATGAAATTTGTGCCGTCCGCATTAGCTGACGAGCTGTCGAACTCCCGCATGAAGCCGTTGATGCGGCCGATCTTCTGGAAACGTTTTGCGCTGCTCCCCGGGAAGCCCTGGTCCGCCATCATCTTGTTGGTCAGAGGGCCTTCACGTCCGACCTTGTAGCCCCCGAATTCGGATGGCAGATCCTTCTGCTCCAGCGCCATACGCTGCAAATCTTCCTCCGTTACATCGGATGTGGCGCGCTGTAGTGCGTTGGTGGCCAACTAACGTCTCCTGGAGTCCTGGTTGTCGGTTATCAGATTATGAAAGTCTTGCACACATATGATAGCTGAAACCAGCAACCCAGGCACATCGTTTGCGCCAACTTAGCCGCAGACCATGGGATAGACGTGCAGACTTCGAGACATCTCCACCGGAATCTGGCTCCCCTCCCAACTGTCCCCTCTGTCGCTGCTGGCGAAGAAGTGGCCGTAATTCGTGGTGCAGTAGATCCGGTCTGGCGCCGCCCTGTCGATGGCCACCTGGAACATTCGGCCAGGAGGGATGCTGCCCAGGTCCAGCCGCTCCCAAGTGTCGCCCAGGTCGCGGGTGCGGAATACGGCTCCCGCCTCCTCAGTTCCAGCGGGCGCTCCGCCGCCGCCGGCGCCGGCCGCGAGGTAAATCGTCTTGGGGTCGTCGGGCGCGATCGTTAGTCCTCGACAGTAGGAGCCGCCGGGGAACATCTCGTCGAAGCGCATGTGCTCCCAGTGCCGGCCTCTGTCGGGGCTGCGGAACATGGCCACCTGGGCGATGATGAATACCATGCCGGGAGCTGCCGAGCTGACCTGGACGCCGTGAAGGTCCACCGTGTGGTTGTCTCTGTACAGGCCGTCGGTGATGGAGTCCCAGCTTTCGCCGCCATCGCGGCTGGCCAGCAGACCGCCAACCTCTATGGATGCGTAAACGTCGTTGGGGTCCGACGGGTCGGCGGCGATGCCAATCACGCGCTTGGCAAGGGGCGGCATGTAGGTGGTTACATTGGGGTAGCGAATCCGGCTGGTGTCGGCCTGCTTCCAGCTTTCGCCACCGTCGAACGTTGTGTAGATGGAGCATGGTTCGTAACCGGCGAACATGATATCCGGGTTGCCGGGGTGGAAGGCCAATGACCATACGTCCTGCCTGGGCGTGTCCAGGGCGTGCCAGCTCTCGCCCCGGTCGTCGCTGCGGTATACGCCTGACTGGGTGCCGGCGTAGATTGTCGCGGGACTATCGGGGTGTATGGCCAGGGCGCGCACCTGGGGGTTCTCCGGCAGGCCGCCGGCTATGCTCTGCCAGTCGCCGCCGTTCATGCGCATCATGCCGCCCTGAGCGAGGTTTTCGCCCTCACCGGCAAGGCCGACGTATACGTAGGTCTGATGGCTGGTTGTGGTCATTGTGGGCCTCCTTTTGAATGATTTAGCTGCGGCCGGTATGGCGCATACATCGAGTTGTGGTGCTTCCTACACGACCTACATTCGGGCGGAAGGTACAATTCCCTTAGCAGAACCGCCGGTCAATATGCCAGTCAGGCTGCGGGTAGCTCCCGACGACAGTGGCGGGCAGGGGATCTGCCGACATTGGGACTCCTTCACTGGGTCCATCGGCGGAAATGCGTCGCCAGATAGCCCGACCTACAGCTCGAAGGTCTTTCTCCAGATGCCGGGTGAATCGGGCAGGTGCAGCATGGTCTTCTGCCAGTGCTCGTTTGCCGGGTTGATGGTGCGTTGGTGGTCCCACTCGGCGCTCTTGGAGACGTTCTCGTGCTCGAAATCGTATACGGTGAGGTACTTTGGCTCCCCCTCGGCGGCAAGGAACCGACGCCCGCTGATGACGCCGGGCACCTTCTCGTAGTTGGGGATGTAGATGTTGTCGTACCAGTCGTTCCAGCCGTCCTCGTCCTCGGGCTTGATGTTGATGCGGCCGATCTGCAAGGCGTTGGCCATGCCCCTATCCGCCATCTCGTCGGATAGCTTGTCCGGCAAGAACATCTCGTAGGTGTTGCGGATGAACGTAGTGCCGATGACGTCGGGCGAGGCCCGCTTAGTCCACTCGGAGGGGTTTTCGCGGACCTTGCGGTACTCCGGCGTTTGCAAGGCGGCCAGGCTCTCCAACTCGTACATGGCCAGGTGCTTGGGACCGGTGGTGACGACCTCGTAGCGTGCGCCGCTGAGGAAGCCGGGGCAGGCCAGACGCTCCGCCAGGTGCTCTTCGTTGTACCAGCCGTTGAAGTCGTCCTCCTTGTCGGCTGGGACGTCGGCCCAGACCATCAGTAGGGCGGAGCCTTTTTTCTTTGGCATTTTTTGGATGTCTCCCAAATTGTTCGTAGGGCATTCTTGCCCACGCGCCCGCCCGTAACGACTTGGGAATTGGGGGAACATCCCCCAAGCCCCCTGCCAGAGGGGTTGCCCTCTGGACTCCCGTAGACCCTCATCCTAGCCCTTCCTTCTCCTCCAGGGAGAAGGGACTTTGCTGCACTTACGTTGAGAGGTCCAGGTGGCGTAGCAGTACGGCGAGTCTCTCCAGATATTAGTCGGCGGTGACGGGTTGCTGGACGCTGCCCTTGAAGGCGGGCATAATCTCCTTGGAGAACCTCTCCAACTGCTCCAGGATTACCGCTCGTGGCGTGCCGACCGGCTGGCCAACGCTGATGCGCTCCAGGCCCGGGTAACGCTCCTCCAGCAACTTGAGCTGCTCGATGATGTGCTCGGCCGGCCCCGTCAGGAATCCGCCGGCCTTCACCGCGTCGTCGATCTTGGGCAGGTCGGCGGTTGGCGCCTTGGCCGGGTCGGACATGATCTCGATCTGCTCGTCGCTCAGCGCACGGACCAGACGCAACGGGCCGAACATTTTCAGGTTCTCTTCGTAGTACTTGCCGGCCTCCTTGATGCCTTCCTCCACGGAGTCCGCGATGTAGAATTGGAAGCCGAAGCTGAGGTTTTCGCCAAGTTGGAGCTGCCTGCCGGCGCGGGCGTAGGCCTGCTGAAAGGCCTCGACTACGCGATTCATGGCGCCGCCTTCGGCCACGCCGCCGCCTATCACACCCCTGATGCCGTGCTTGGCCATGAAGTCCAGGCCGCGCGGGGTGGCGCTCTGAATCGGCTGCCAGCACTCGACGGGGTTGACGGGCCTGGGGACCACGGTTAGCTCCTCCAGCTGGTAGCCTCGGTACGGCACGCTGGGGGGCAGGGTGTAATACTTCCCCTTGTGTGAGAAGGACTCGTTGTTGAACGCTTTGAAGACGATGTCAACCTGCTCCTCGAACAGGTCTCGGTTGGCCTCCTGGTCGAACAGCGGCGAGCCGAAGGTCTCGACTTCGCGGCTGTGGTAACCCCGGCCAACTCCAAAGCGGACGCGTCCGCCCGTCAGGTAGTCGGCGGTGGCGTAGTCCTCGGCCAGACGCAACGGGTGCCACATGGGGGCGATGTTGAATCCGCAGCCGATCTTGATGTTCTTGGTGATGTGGGCCAGATGCACCGCGGTCAGCAGTATGTTGGGCAGGCACTCGTAGCCCTCCGGCTGGAAGTGGTGCTCCGCCAGCCAGAATGTGTCGAATCCGCTCCGGTCCATAAGCTTGGCGATGGCGTCGGTCTTGTCGTATACGGCGGCCAGCTCCTTGTTTGAGAACTTGCGGTCATTGACGGCTGTGCCGCCGTAGCCGACGTTCTCCATGTCTATGTGTCCAGCGAAAAGGCTATCGAACTTGGTTATCATGCGGCGCCTCCGTAGCGGCTAATATCGTTGCTTATGCGCCTATTGTATTCTGCTAACATGCGAAGTCAACTTCACTGATTCTTTGGATTATCCGAACAAAGATTGCGGAGGAACTCAGATTCGATGACTTCTATCGTGATTGTTGCGTTCGACGGTTTGCAGCCTGCCCAGGTGACGTCTGAACTGATGCCAAACCTCGCGCGGTTCGCTGCCGAGGGCGTGACCTTCACCAATAATCATGCCGTGTTCCCCACTGTGACGCGCATCAATGCGGCCAGCATGGTCACGGGTATGCATCCGGGCCGCCACGGACTTATGGCCAACACACTGGTGGTGCGGGACTTCGATCCATACCTCGCCTTCTCCGCGCTGGAGCCGATGCTGGCAAAGCTGGCCAAAAAGACAGGCCGCGTGCTGTTGCAGCCGACGCTGGCCGACATTCTGTCCGGAGGTGGGAGTGAGTACATCGCCGTCGGGACGGGAACGTCGGGCAACGCCTACGTGCACAACCCCAATGCCGACAGGTCCGGCGGCGCGACCATACACCCGGAGTTTTGCCTGCCATACGGCCTTCATGACGAGATCATCGCTCGATTCGGGACTTGGCCTGATGCCGGCGTGACCAATGTCGAAAAGCTTGCGCGGGCGGTGGACATTACCACCGGATACGTTCTGCCGGAGCGACGGCCCGCCGTGTGCTTCGTCTGGTTCTCGGAGCCGGACCACGCGCAGCACGCTCACGGCGTCGGGTCGGAAGTGGCGTCGCAGGCGATACGAGAGGCAGACGAACAGTTCGGGCGGTTGCTGTCGCATCTGAACGGCGATACGGACGTGTTCGTGATATCAGACCACGGCTACTCCACGGTGAAAGAGGTGGTGGACATCGTTGACCTGGTGCGGGAGGCAGGGTTCCCGGAAGGGGACAGGCCCGGCGGCGTAGTGGTTGCGCCCAACGGCGGGTCGGCGCTTTTTTACACACATGGCGGCGAGCAAGAGGTGGCGGACAGGCTGGCGGCGTGGCTGATGGCCCAGCCCTGGTGCGGCGCGCTGATGGCGTCGGAAGCCGTGGCGGGAATCGACGGCACTGTGGCGGCATCCGTGGCGGGCATGCAGGGCGAGAGAACGCCGGAGTTGGCCATGTCGTTCAGGTGGGACTCGGAGGTCAACGCCGCGGGCTACGCAGGACACGCCTACTCCACCAGCCTGGGGCCAGGCCAGGGGCAGCACGGCTCCATGAGCAGGCATGAGACTCACAACGTGCTGTTCGCCACGGGGCCTGGCTTTAAGAAGGGGCTGTCCATCGAAAATCCTACCGGCAACATCGACCTCGCGCCGACGATTTTGAATATCCTTGGACTGTCCGGCGGCGAGGGCATGGACGGGCGCGTGCTATACGAAGCGTTGCGCGACGGCCCGGAGCCTGCGTCGGTCCAGTGGCGCACCGAGACGCATGAGGCAGGGCGCACCGTGGATGGCGGCGTCTACCGCCAGTACGTCAAGGTGTCGTCAGTCGGCGACACGACATACGTGGACGAGGGGCAGGGTTGGGTGGAGTAGGTCATGTTCGGGGAACGCCGCTAAGCGAGGCTGTTGAGAATGTTCTGCAGGTCTCGCTCGGAATCGCTGCACCTGCTTTCCAGTACCGCAAACAACGCCGCGTGCTCTGTCAAGACCTCTGAGGCATGCAAGACATTGCCGGCCTCCATGGAACCGGATGATCCCAGCGCATCCTGCACAGCCTGCATTGCTTGCTGGACGGCTTTAGCCATGTTGTCCACGTAGGCGACAAACACAAGCTCCTCGTTGTAGATCTGACCCAGAGCATTCGAGAGTTCCTGCTCCCGCGCCAAGGAGTCGATACCCAGGAACTGGAACATGTTCCGGAAATTGAAGCTGTTCGATGCGGCCTCTCGGTTCATGTTCTCGGCGTGCATATTAATCACATGGCAATGGCCTCTTAATTCATTCAGCTGGTTATGGAGTTCCGACGCCTTGGCTTTGTGTTTGATGAAGTGCTCGTTGAATCGTTGAGGTTCGGTATCGAGGGCAGACCTTGAAACGGAGAATTTGAAGTTAGTCACCACGGCGGAGGCCACCGCCAGCCCATGGAAGGTCTTTTGAAGCTCCGCGCACATGGCGGACAGGTCGTCCCTTGCGTCTGGGTAGTTGGCCCTCAGGTAACTGGCACCGGACTGGCAAGCATCGACGAACGTCCGCATGTTCGAAATGGTGTCGTTAACAAGTTTGATCGCGTCGATGATTTCTCTGGCTATCGTCATGGCAAGAGTCCTTCCTGAATCGCCCGGCAGGCTAATGGCGTATAACGCTTGAATTAGCAGGTCTGAAATAACCAGTTCGGACGTTTTGCGCTTTACGTCGACGCCCGTCCCCGCCGCAGGCCCCGTCCCGGCAGAGCGCCGGTGTTGTCGCCGTTTTCGATGACCACCTGGCCGTTGACGATTACGTAGTCGATGCCCACAGGGTAGCGCTTGGGGTCGTCCTTGGTGGCGTCGGTGCGCACGGTCTTGGGGTTGAAGATTACGATGTCGGCCTTGAAGCCGTCGCGCAGGATACCACGGTCCGGCAGGCCCAGACGCTGCGCCGGGAAGGAGGTCATCTTGCGGATGGCCTCGGGCAGGCGCAGGTGCTTCTCGGCCCGCACGAACTCGGCCAGCACTATGGGGAAGCAGCCGTAGGTGCGAGGGTTGGGGTACTCGCCGAACAGGATGGCGTCGCTGGCGATCATGCCGGCCGGGTGCGACACGAAGGCCGGCAGCGTCTGGGCGTTAGTTCCAAGCCCCACCGTCGAGATTCCTAGATTTTCTTCAACCAGCAGGTCGAACAGGGCGTCGGCGGGGTCCTGGCCGCGCATACGGGCGATGTCGGTGATGAGCAGGCCGTCGTACTGCTTGTTCTGGGGCTGGGTGAAGTTGGTTAGCCAGTTGTTCTCCAGCCTGTCCCGCGCGACCTCTTTCTTCATGCGGGCGCGGTCGTCCGGGTCTTGCAGCGCCGCCATGAGACGCTCCGGGCCGCCGTCCTTCGCCCAGAAGGGCAGGCCGATGGTGATGGTGGTGCCGGAGTAGGGGTAGGTGTAACAGTCGAAGGTCACGTCCATGCCCTCGTCGCGGGCGTTCTCCACCAGGCCCAGGTAGTCCAGGTGGCTGCCGTCGCCCTGCCTGCCCTGGCGGAAGTGCGTCAGGTGTACGGGGATGCCGCTGCGCCGCCCGATCTCCAGGGCCTCCTCCCACGGGGCCAGGACGCCCCTGGCCTTGAGGCTGGCCCTGGTGTGGGTGTGGTAAATTCCGCCCAGTCTTGCCGAGACCTCCGAGAGGGCCACCAGCTCGTCGGTGTCGGCGTAGGCGCCGGGTGGGTAGTCCAGGCCCGTGGACAGGCCCCAGGCGCCCTCCTCCATGGCCTCGCGCACTACAGACTTCATGTCTTCAATTTCGGCGGATGTGGCGGGACGCTGCTCCCAGCCGACGCTCCAGATGCGCACGGGCGAGTTGCCCAGGATGTAGGCGACGTTGATGGCCACGGTGTTGTCGAACTTGCCGATGAAGTCGGCCACGGTGAGCCAGTCGGCGGGCATGGGCGGGTAGCCGTTGAGACCGGAGTCCAGCCAGATGTAACGGTGCAGCTCATCCTGCGTCTTGAAGGGCGCGTGGGAGATGCCGTCGATTCCCACCAGCTCGGTGGTGACGCCTTGCCGCACTTTGGGGTCGTGGTGCGGCTCGCCGAGCATGGTGAGGCCGGCGTGGGAGTGCAGGTCCACGAAGCCGGGACAGACCACGTGGTCGGTGGCGTCGATTACCCGCGCGGGTTGCAGGCCGGAGGTGTCGCCCCGGTGAATGGCGACCTGGTCTCCGGTGACAAGCACCGCGCCGTAGAAGCCGGGGCTACCCGTGCCGTCTATGATAAGGCCGTTTTCGATGAGCAGGTCGAGCATGGCGGTTCCTAGAAATCAGTTCTCAGTTCTCAGTTTTAGTGATCAGTAGCGGGGAATTAGCCCTCCCAGCCTGTCTCGGCGGCCCACGCCTGGAGGCCGCGTCGGAAGGCAAGGCCTCCCATGGGCATGACGACCGCCTCCAAAGCCTCCAGGATTTCCTGAGGCGACGCGCCCTCCGCCAGGGCGACGCGCATGTGGGCCTGTATCTGGTCCTGGTCGGCGCGCAGGGCCGTCTCCACCACGATCTGCAACAACTCCTTGGTCTTGCGGTCCAGCAGGCGTTGGCCGGTGTATGTCGCCTCGATGAAGGCGTTGTACTTTTCCACCCACTCGGGCTCCTGGGATGCCATGATGCGGTGCATCTCAAGGGTGTAGCCGCGGTTGGGGGGCACGTGGTCACTGGTCATGTTCGGGCTCCTTGTTTGTCTGCCTTATCGGGCCAGGCGCGGGGTTAGGGCTTACGTTTCACCCTCATCCTAACCCTCTCCGTAAGGGTAGATGATTGATGCGAGGGGAAACGTCTAACGCGCAGAAGGGCTTACGGTTCTGAAACTCCAGCGTGGCTGAAGACATTCCGCTCCCCTACGTAAGAAACTCGTTGATGGCGGAGTCGTACTTGGGCTTGCGGGTGACCTGCGCCATGAGGTCGGGCGATGCGATGGCATCCCGCAGGTCCGCCGGGGCCACGCCCTCGCGCAAGGCCTTCAGCGTGTCGTAAACGCCTTTGACCGCCGCCGAGAAGGGAAGGTGCCCTTGCAGTGCGACTCGAACCCCGTTGGCTCCCAGGAAATTCTTGTCGCTGAGCTCGCCGCCCGCGCCGCCCAGCAGCAGCGGAATGTTTACCTCGGCGTTAACCGCCTCGATCTCTTCGCGGGTCGAAGCGCCCGCCATGAAGAGGGCATCTACGCCCGCCTGCTCGTAGGCCTTGGCCCGGCGGATGGCCTCGGGGATGCCTGAGAAGGCCAGGGCGCTGGTGCGGCCTGCCACTACCAGGTTGGGGTCCTGCCGGGCGGACAGCGCCGCCTTCATCTTGCCCACTCCTTCATCCAAGGAGATAAGCTCGCCGCCCTTGGGGTGGCCGTATGCGATGGGCAACACCGTGTCCTCGATGGTTAGACAGGACACGCCTGCCGTCTCCAGCTCCTCCACTGTGCGCCGGACGTTGAGGGCGTTGCCGTAGCCGTGGTCGGCGTCCACCATGAGGCTGAGGTTACCGGCGCGGCAGATGCGGTGTATCTGCTGGGCGAACTCCGTCAGCGTGAGGATGATGAGGTCGGGGTCGCCCAGAACGGTGAAGGACGCGATTGAGCCTGCGAACATGCCTATCTCAAAGCCCAGGTCCTCGGCTATACGCGCGGATATGGGATCGAATACGGAGGCGGGGTGAACGCACACGTCGCCCTCCAGGATAGACCTGTAATTCAGACGTCGCTGCGTAAGTTCCATGGAGATCTCCTCTCAAAAACAGTCGCCCGCAATTCTATACCAATCGAGTGCATGAGGCTATCGAGCTGAGGTGGCCTCGCCAAAGCAGCAATGGGGGAGCATTTTCGCAGTCCAGAGGGTCCCTGAATAAATGCAAAGACGGGCGACCCCAATGTTCCTTCCGGAATAATCCGTTGCCCACTTATCTGGTTGGCTGCTTCGGCATATGTGGAAATCATTGCCCGCGTTTCCGGCGCTGTGTACACTGAAGCGGTATGGCAGATGGCCCCGATCCCCCCAAGACACCTGTGACTGCACCGGCATCCGTCGGCATCAAGGCTCGCCCGTCCGACGCCCTTGGGACACCGCCTCTACGCACCCAAACTGCGCTGGGCGCCAGAGCGAAGTCTTCCAACTTTGCCGGCAGCATGCGCACCACCTTCGGCTCGCTGGCTAATCGCAATTTCTTGCTGCTGTGGCTGGGAATGCTGTTCTTGATGGCCGCGACACAGATGCAGATGCTTTCCCGCAGCTACCTGGTGTACGACCTCACAGGATCGGGCACCATTCTTGGGTACGTCAGCCTGGGTATTGCGGTGCCCTTGCTGCTGATTCCTCTCTTCGGCGGAGCGATAGCGGACCGGCTGGACCGAAAGCTGATTATCCAGGGTGGGCAGATCGTGGCTACGGTCCTTGCGTTGGGAGTGGGACTTCTGATCGACCTGGGGATCATCTCATGGCAGTACCTGTTTGTGTCTTCAATGATTCAGGGCGGCCTTTTCGCATTCATGATGCCTGCCAGACAGGCGATCATTCCACAACTGGTCGGGCGCGAGAATCTTGCAAACGCCATGGCATTAAACGCGGCAGGCATGAGCGCCATGACGATGGGCGCTCCGGCTTTGGCAGGCTGGCTATACGCAAACATGGGGCCGTGGAACGTGTATTACGTCATAGGGGCGTTGGCGTCTGTATCCGTGATTCTGACGACTTTTTTGCCGAAGACGGAGGGCGGCGACCGAGAACGCATGGACGTGGGAAGCATGTTCAGGGACATAGGGGACGGCATTCGATACATCAGCAGTCAGCGGATTCTTCTGGTGCTGGTGGTGGTGGGACTGGTTACTACTATGCTGGCAATGCCTTTCCGGTTCATCATGCCGGTGTTCGTCGTGGACATCTACAGGCAGGGACCGGAGGCCATGGGCCTGTTGGTGGGTATGATGGGCCTTGGCGCACTGGCGGGCGCTCTTTACGTTGCATCGGTGGGCCGCAAGAACAGAGGTGCTTTACTCATCCTGTCCAGCTTCCTCTCGGCGGCTGGCTTGCTGCTGGTGGCGACGGTCCCCGTTTATTCGTTCGGCCTCTTCGTCATGGTCGTGCTGGGTCTGGGCGACGCAGGGCGCATGTCGCTGAACCAGGCTCTGCTCATGGAGTTATCGGACGACGCCTACAGAGGGCGTGTGATGAGCATTTTCATGCTGAACTTTGGCCTGATGCCGCTTGGCGTCTATCCCGCAGGGGTGTTGACTGATCGCCTGGGAGGGCAGACCGTGGTCGGCATGATGGGCCTGATGCTTCTGGTGATTACGGTCGTCATCATTGTCACCCAACGCCAACTGCGCAGGTTGCAATAAGAGTTTTGGGTAATCGGCACAGGTCTACGTGCCGAGCTACGGCGGAGGGAATGTCGCCGGCAAAGCATTGGCTTCCCCCCATCCTAACCATCTCCTCTACCTTGAGGGCGTCCGCCGCGGCGGAGAGGTGATGGGAGGCGTCAATCAGGATTTCGCCGGCCAACTGCCGCCTACGGCTTGGGGCTCTCCATTAGCACCGTTACGCCCATGTCGATGTACTTGCTGCGCAGGTTGTAGTCGTAGCTCCTGAAGGAGATGCGGGTCGTGGTGCCCTCAAGCTGCTTCAGGGCGTGGCGCACGCAGTCGTCAACCGTCCGGAAAGGGTGCTGGGGGTGCGCCTCGATGTCGTACAGAAGGTCGCTGGGGCCCCAGGTCAGGCAGTCCACGCCGGCCTTGGCCAGCAGCCGGGCGTTGCTTACGGCCTGGATTGACTCCATCTGCAGGCAGAGCCAGCCGTGGCTGTTCCACCAGTCGGCATACCTCAGGCGGTCGCCGTCGGCGGCGATTTGCCAGCGGGCGGCGCCGCCCCAACTGCGCCTTCCCACCTGTGGATAGTAGAAGTACTTGAGGGCCTCGTCCACGGTTTCGGGCTCCTCGACCTGCGGCACCTCGATGCCCGCCGGGCCCAGGTCCAGGAGGTTGCCGATCAGGTAGGCTTGCCAGGTGTGCTTGATGCGGAACTGCACCGGGATGTCGAGCTCATCGGCGTAGCCGCAGAACTGCACCAGCGTCTCCTCGTTGAAGGCGGAGTGCTGGCTGTCGGTGTTTATAAAGGCGTAGTCGTCCTTGCCGAGGATATCCTCCATCTGGCTTTTCGTGGCGCTAATGGGCGCCGAGACCCCTATCAGAATCTCGCCGTCGCGCATGCGCTGTTTGAAGTCTGTTCGTGCCATGGTGCGTTGCCTCCCGGTACTGTTTTGGATTCTGTTGGTTGAGGTTAAGGTCTATATCCCCCTTCTTCCCATTTCCTTCCGCGGCGGCGAACCCCGTCCGCTGTGGAAGGGGCTGAGTCTCTCCCCTTCAGGCGGGGCGTTGTTAGGCAGCCGCCATCAGACTACCTCTCTGGGTAAGAAGAATTCGTACTGTCTCTCGTCGCCATAGCCTGGGATGAACGACGGCACTATGCCAGGGGATTTCAGGGCGGCCTTCACGATGGTCTTGTTGAATATGCTGATACCGTCGTCGTTCAGAAAGTCGTCCACGGGCATCCACAGCACCTCGTCCAGCTCCTCCTCCTGGATAGTTATTTCTTTGCTTAGAGGGGACAGGCGGGAAACGAAGTAAATGTCGGACTTGTCGTAGCGGTAGCCGTGCCAGTGGCGGAAGCAGACCAACGCCTCGAATCTGGTCTTTACGCCGGTCTCTTCCAGTACCTCGCGTATCACGCCGTCAGTAAGGTGCTCACCGGGCATCAACGCGCCGCCCGGGAGCTTGTAGGCGGGGCCCCGGCTTCGGCGATGGCGCTCTGACACGACCAGAAGCTCCCGTTCTTCCGAGAGAACCACGCCGCCAGCGCCGATGTAGTGGGATGCGTACGGCGGGACGTAAGCGCCCTGCATGATCTGCTTGGTGAGCATAAGGTAGGCTTCGGCGGCATGGTGGTAAACGAATCCCGCCTCGACGGCTACCGGCACCAGCGCAGCCTTCGGCGTGGGAATTTCCAGCCAGGCCACCTTGTGAAGATCCTCTCGCCATGCCTCCAGGGAGTGGTGAAGCTGCCGGCGGAACTGCTCGGGGTCTTCCGGCAGCGCGTGATGATTGATGACAACCCCACCGAAGGGATTGGTGTTAAAGTCGATTACTTCCATATCTTCCTTTGTGCCGGTCTCAGATTGGCCTTGGCCTAGCGGTACCTGAACTCCGGCATCACCTCGGCGGCGAATTTGCGAAGCTGCTCCATGAACTCCTCGCGAGGCATGCCTTCGGCCCAATGCAGGATGATGTGCTCCAGCCCCGGATACTTCTCCTCCAGCTCGTGCAGGAAGTCGATGAACTCCTGCGGGGTCCCGCATATCCATGCCTTCTGCTGTACGCCGTCCTCGATGTGCGGGGTGCGGGCCGGCGCGCCGGGGGTGCCCCAGGAGCGGCCCTCTTCGTCGGCGTAACGGACGAACCCAAAGGGTGCGAACCACTTGTATCGCTCATCGTGGTAGGGCCGAAGCCTGTCCATGGCTTCCTTCTGGCTGTTGGCCAGGTAAAAGCCGAGCTCCAACGCCAGGTCCTCGCCCGGGATGAGGTTTCGGCCATAGCGGGCGCAGGCCTCCCGGTATTGAGCGAATACCTGGGTTACGAGCGTTTCGCCAGTCAGCCCGACGACGCCCTTAATGCCGTGCTTGGCGATGAAATCGATAGTCCTGCCGCTGACAATGGGCTGCCACATCTCCACGGGAAGGTGCTTCGGCCTGGGGACCACGGTTATTTCTTTGACATCGTAGCCGCGAAACTCGACCTCCGCCGGGATCGTGAAGTGCTTTCCCTTGTGGGAAAAGGACTCCTCGTTAAAGGCCTTGAAGATGATCTCCATCTGCTCTTCAAAGTACTCGCGATTGGCATCGTTGTCGACGAGCGGTCCGCCCAGGGACTCAACCTCCCGGCTCTGGTAGCCACGGCCCACGCCGAAAATGACACGGCCATCCGTGAGAATATCCGCCATGGCGAAGTCCTCGGCCAGACGTATGGGATGCCATGCCGGCACGACGTTGAAGGCGGCGCCCAGCTTCAGACGCTTGGTCTGGGTTGCCAGATACAGGCCCATCATCATCAGATTGGGTATGGCCTCGTAGCCCTCTCGCTGGAAATGATGCTCTGCCATCCAGAGGGCGTAGAAGCCGAGATCGTCCATGAGCTGCGCGACGAGCTTCGCCGTGTGCAGGCTCTCCATCAGGCGTTCGTTGGAGTAGCGCCGGTCGTCGGCAGGGGTGCCGTCAAGGCCTACATTATCGAGGTCTATGTTGCCTACATACAGCACGGAGAAGTCTTTGATCATGCGGAGGTTGTCCCCTTGTTTGCAAAGGTTTTGCGAATGCCGGAAATACGGTCGTGAAAAGCATCCGCCATTATACCCGCATTCCAGGGCAATGCCTAAGCCAGGCGTATGTAGGATTTGCGCCTGCATATAATCGAGCGAGCAAAACACGGGAAGCCGGCCCGCATAGCGAGCTGGCTTCCCGTCGTTAAGTTCTGGCCGCCGAACTCTGGCGATTGTTAACGATCTACCCTCCGCACCTGCACCAGGGCAACGGGGTTACGCCAATCATGCATGGCAGGGACCAGGTCGGCGATACCGTGGACGCCGGGGGAGATGTACACGTAGCCCTCTGCCCCAGCGGTATCGCGGACGAATGGGTTGCCGCAGGCCGGACCGGGTATGAACGCGCAGTCCTCGTTGTTAGCCTCGCTGCCGGCGTCATAAGCGGGGGTCCAAAACATGCGGTCGCCTCTTACCAGGTCCTGGCCGCGTATCGCCGTAAACGCGTCGTTGGTGTTTACCAGCATACTGACAAGAGAGAAGAAGCGGGCCTTGCCTCGGGCTTCCACGACTACCGATGCGGTCTCGCCGGGGAGAATGGGGCCATTGACGCCAAATATGGTCTGCAGATCGTTGACATCGTCGTTGGTAGCTGGGTCCAGCAGGGCGTTAAGGCCGCTGGCATCGGCGTCCTCGGCCAATGCAGCCAGTTCAGCGCTGGCTGGTTGGCCGGGCGTGAACAAGGGCTCCAGCTCGCGCGTGTGGGTTGCCACCGTCACTGGAGAGAGAGGCTGACTCTTGGTCAGATTCGTAATGGATATCTCGTACATTACGCCGCGGCCGCTACCTCCGTCGGAGTTGGCGCCCACAATACCTACCGTGAGGGCAGCCAGGGCGGCCGCACCTATGGTTATCGCTAGTAGTCTTCGCTTCACTTCGTTACTCCTCCTCACAAGAATTTTTTGATGATTCGAGCTTAGAGGCGGGATATTATGAGGGTCTTAAGAAGGTGAACAGGAGATTAACAATTTGGATGGGAACTGCCGATAATGGCGCGGTGAAAAATGACGAAAGGCGCGGACGGCCTGATCATACTGGACGCCGAGGAGCGGAGCTAGGAGACCACCGGGACTGCAGAGGCTTTTGGCAGACTGAAGCTGAACCGGCTGCCGACGCCGGGCTGGCTTTCCACCCAGATACGGCCGCCGTGGGCCTCGACGATGCCCTTGGCAATGGCCAGCCCAAGGCCGGCGCCTCCGAACTCGCGGGATCTGGATTTCTCGCCTCGGTAGAACCTGTCGAATACCTTGTCCACGTCGGCTTGAACGATGCCCTGCCCGGAGTCCACGACATCTATCTGCACCTCTTCTCCAACATCCTGGGCTTCCACGGATATGGTGCCGTCGGCCGGCGTGTGCCGTATGGCGTTTTGCACCAGGTTGTACAGCACCCGCTGAATCTTGTGTGGGTCTGCCATCACCGGCTCAATGTGGCCGTTCAGGGTGTGGCTGAGCTTTAGCACCTTGCCTTCAGCTTGCGCTCGCATGCTGTCCAGGGCAGAGCTGAGCATTTCCTCAACGGAGCTGGGTTGCAGACGCAGTTCCAGCGTGCCGGAGTCAAGCTGCGACAGCTCGAACAGGTCATCAATTAAGGTCGAAAGATGCTCCACCTCGGACCGTATGTTGGAGCAGTAGGCCTGGATGGTTTGCTCGTCCGAAACTACGCCGTCGCTTATGGCCTCCACCATGGCCCGCATGGACGCTAACGGTGTTCTCAGGTCGTGGGACACAGAGGCTATCAGGTCCTTGCGGGCCTGTTGCAACTCCCGCTGGCGGCGGAAGGCCTTCTCCAACTCCTCGGCCATTGTATTCATCACGCGCGCCAAGGCCCCTACCTCGTCGTTGGAGCCTGTGTCCAGTCTGGTGGACAGGTCGCCTTCGGCCAGATTCTGTGCTCCAAGTGCCAGCCGCTCGATAGACGACGTGATGCTTCCGGCAACGACGTAGGAGAAGATCAGCGAAATGACCAGGGAGAACAGAAGCAGAACGGCCAGCAAAGTCAGGTCGTGTGGGGACAGGAACATCAGCAGCGCTGTGACGACAACGTTGACCAGCGCTACCACGCTGCCTACAACACCGGCCAGGACCATCTTGCCGCGAATGCCCAGGCGGCTCCGGAGGCCTAGCTGCGCCGCCGCGAAGCCCAGGGCGAGAGATATGGAGCCGGATATCAGCAGATAAAACGCTATGGCCGCGATGTCTTTGCCGGGCATGCCGAACACCAGGAACGCAAGGGCCATGGCCACCGCCAGAGCGGAGACCAGTCCGGCCAAGGCCAGTCCAGTCGTCTTGGCTTTAGCTATTCGACCCAATTTAAGCCTCCGCTAAGGTGTGCTCATGCCTGGATATAATATGCCGATCACCGACCGCGAAATTTGCGCCATGCACGCCACGAAAGGTTATGCCGCGTGATTCAAAAAATTCAGAAGATTCAAAGGAACTTGTAGCCCACGCCCCATACTGTTTGGATGAAACGTGGCCTGGCCGGGTCCCGTTCGATCTTCTCCCGCAGGCGTCGGATGTGCACCGTGACGGTGCTGGTATCGCCGGCGTACAGGTAGTCCCAGACATCATTAAGGAGTTGCTCGCGGCTGAAAACCTGCTTGGGATGCTGTGCGAGGTATAGCAGCACATCGAACTCCTTTGCGGTCAGCTCGACGTCCTTGCCGGCCGCGACTACCTGCCGCGTAAGCGGATTAATGGACAGTTCGTCGAACCGCAGCGTATCGCCTTCATACGGTTCAGGCATGGCGGCCGTTCGCCTCAGCACGGCCTTTACCCTGGCCACGAGCTCCCTGGGGCTGAATGGTTTGGTCATGTAGTCGTCGGCGCCAAGGTTGAGACCTATCAGCCGGTCCATCTCCTCGCCCTTGGCCGTGAGCATGATGATGGGCACATTTCCCAGGGCCCGCAGCCGCCTGCAGACCTCAAGTCCGTCCACCTTAGGGAGCATCAGGTCCAGCACTACCAGGTCGGGGTAGGTCTCGTTGGCCTGGTCCAACGCGGCCTGACCATCCAGCGCCACGGCCACATCGAAGCCGTCGCCTCGCAGGTAGCGCGCGACCACGTCGGAAATGGTGGGGTCGTCGTCCACGACCAGGATGCGCTGTGTTGCCGTCTCGGTAGTCCTTGAGTCCATAAATGTATCCAGCAATTCCAATCACCCAAATTATAAGGGATAGTCCTGGAATTTATTATCGCCCAGGTTTCGGCGGGTATTGCGTGAAATTCCTTACGAAAGGGTTACAGAGGGGCCGAGGTTGAAGTTCGTGTGCTTTGGGTCGCCGCTTAGTAACTATCTCAAAAAGACGGTTGCCTTGTTCCCTGGGGGCTCTCGTTCCTGGGGGCACATCCCCCAGCCCCTCTGGACTCCCCTATGACGATT
>JACZVF010000226.1 GCA_022572805.1 Chloroflexota bacterium | reverse complement strand
ATTCATGGGAATGCAGGCCGCCTTCATGAACCTCGGGGGAGTTGTGTTTACGGCCGCCGGCGGTTTCCTGGCCGACGTTACTTGGCAGACCCCGTTCCTGATATACCTGATAGCGTTAGTGATGGTGCCCTTCGCCATGGTCGCCCTGTTTGAGCCCAAAAGGCAGGCCGTTGCTCAGGACGACGGCGCAACGAACCAAGCAGGCTCCGGGTTCCCCTTCGGCCGGCTGGTCATTGTGTACATTACCGCCTTTATCATGATGACCGTCTTCATGATGATGGCTGTGCAATTACCGTTTCTGCTGGAGGTCGTCGCCGGGGCCAGCGCCACGCAGAGCGGTCTGGCCCTATCAGGGGGGATTGTGTTCTCGATCCCGCCGTCGCTGCTGTACGCCCGCATAAGAACTCACCTGGAAATCCCAACGATCGTGGCCATAGGCTTCGGCCTGTTCGGCGTCGGCTATGCCGTGATCGGGTTCGCAGACGGATTCGGCCAGATGTTCGCAGGTGCAGCCGTGGCCGGTATAGGGCTGGGCCTGCTCATGCCCACGTTCAATATCTGGCTGGCGGAGAGGACTCCGGCAAGGTACCTGGGCCGGGCCTTCGGTCTCCTCACTACGTTCATTTTCTTCGGGCAGTTCGTTTCGCCCTTCGTAACCCAGCCGTTGAGTCAGCAGGTAGGGCTCGGCATGAGCTTTACGGTGGTCGGCGTGGCAATGCTGGCCATCGGAATGGGGTATTTCATAGGAGGACGTTTAATCCCGGCAATGCGGTCAACCGCGCGCATGCAACAACGTTAACGACAGGCTGCTTTTCGGCCTGGTCATGGCAATAAATCAATGGAATTAAAAAAATTAAGGAGAGTAGAAAGATGAAACTTCTGGTCCTATACCACTCATTATATGGTCACATCAGCACTATGGCCGATGCAATTGCCGAGGGCGCGCGTCAGGTCCCCGGCGCTGACGTCGCCGTCAAACGCGTTCCCGAGACCCTACCGGACGGCGTTCTTGAGCAGATGGGCGCCGCTCAAGCACAACAGGCCCTGGCAGACGTCCCGGTGGCTGATCCAAACGAGTTGGGAGATTATGACGCGATAATCTTCGGCACGGCGGCCAGGTTCGGCAACATGAGTGGCCAGATGCGTAACTTCCTGGACCAGACCGGCCGCCTGTGGATGGAAGGCGGGCTGGTGGGAAAGGTCGGTAGCGTGTTCGTCAGCACCTCAACGCAGCACGGCGGCCAGGAGTCGACCATCCTCAGCTTCCACATCACGCTGCTGCACCACGGGATGGTCATCGTGGGCCTGCCTTACGCCTTCCAGGGACAGACGCGCTTGGACGAGATCACGGGAGGCAGCCCATACGGCGCTTCGACGATCGCGGGGCAGAACCAGCGTGAGCCCAGCGAAAATGAGCTTGATGGGGCCCGCTTCCAGGGACGCCACGTCGCGGAGATCGCAACCAAGCTGGCCGCGTTGGCGCCGGTGGCTGATTAGCCTCTCAAAACCCAATCGGGAACTACACAAATCGGGGCAGGCGTCACGCCTGCCCTGATCAACGTTTGATCCTGGATTTTATCAGTCAAATCACCCTTGCACAAAAAGTCGCAACAAGACCTGTGGTTCGACAGGCTCTCCGCTGCGGCGGAGTCCGAAGATATTCCTATTTCTGAGTCGGACACCACGAACGTAGATATGAAATCCCGTTCGCCCTGAGCTTGTCGAAGGGCAAATGGCTCAATTTCGGTGCTTTATGTGCAAGGCCGGACTAATCCCACATGCCTGTGCTCAGGTAGCGCTCACCGATGTCGTTGAAGATGGTCACGAAGCAGCCTTTGCGCTCCCGTCGAGCCACCTCGTATGCGCCCTGCACGTAAGCGCCCGACGATTGGCCCGCGAACAGTCCCACGGAGGCCATGAGCTGGGACATTTCGTAGCATTCGTCCACATCGATATCCAGCATCTCGTCCACGACGTCTGCGTCGAATATAGCGGGTATGATGTGGTTCTCCCCCAGCGGTTTGAGGCCCTCGACACCCGGCCACTCGGGCGGGTTGATGCCCACTATCCTGATGTCCGGGTTGTGCTCCTTCAGACGGTGGCCGATGCCGGTGATGGTCCCGCCAGTGCCCACCCCTGCAACGAAATGGGTTATGCCCGGCGCCTGATTCAAGATCTCCTCGGCGGTGGTGTCGTAATGCGCCTGGGGGTTGTTCTCGTTGTCGTACTGGGAGTGGAAGTAGTACTTGTCCGGGTCAGCCTCGTACCGACGCCGTACCTCATGGAGGGCCTCGTCGTAGCCCAGCATGGCGTCGGTGTAGATGATCTCCGCGCCGTGGGCCTTGATGCGCTTCTTGCGCTCCTCACTGGCGTTTTCGGGCATTACCAGCGTGACCTTGTACCCTAGAATGGCCCCGATCATGGCGTAGGCAATGCCTGCGTTCCCGGAGGTGGCGTCCAGTATGGTCTTACTTTCCGTTAATTCGCCGGACAGGATGGCCTCCACCAGCATACGCAAGACCGGCCTGTCCTTAACGGAACCTCCGGGGTTCAGGTGCTCGTACTTGGCATTGATCTCGGCATCCCCTATATCTATTGGTAGCTTCAACTGGACCATGGGTGTGTGTCCGATGGCCAGCAGCGGGGGGTATTTGGCTATGAAATCCAGGTACTCTTGGGACAGCGGCAAAGTGTCATCTCCTCGGCCTCGGAGGGCAATTAAAGTATAGCCACCCCGTGGAGCATCGTCCAGTGTGGGCGCATCACGACGCAAGTGCCGGTAATCAGATAAAATGTTGTCGGCTCACTTCGTATCCAATGTCAGGCCGCCGACCTGCTGCCCCGGCAGGGCATTTCACAATCTCGCCGTTTGATAGTCGAACTACATCCCAAAAACCCCCGTGGTGGAGTGCATGGCGAACACCGAAATAGCCACAAGAGTCGAAGACCTTCGAGAAAAGCTCAACTACCACAACCACAGGTACTACGTGCTGGCACAGCCGGAGTTAAGCGACGGTCAGTACGACGAGTTGATGCTGGAGCTGCGCCGGTTGGAGGAGGAAAATCCCCAGCTGGTGAGTCTGGATTCGCCCACGCAGCGGGTCGGCGCGGAGCCTTTGCCGGGTTTCAGCCAGGTGGAGCATCCCGTGCCGATGATCAGCCTGGGCAACGCCTTCAATGACGACGAGTTCATGGCGTGGCACCGGCGCGTGGCCAACCTGCTGGAGCGCGACCAGTTCGACATGGTCTGTGAGCTGAAGTACGACGGCCTGGCCGTGGCGCTGAGGTACCAGGACGGCGTTTTCGTGCAGGGCGCGACAAGAGGAAACGGCCTTGTGGGCGAGGATGTCACGCAGAACCTGCGCACCATCAAGAGCATACCCCTGCGGTTACTGAAGTCCAACGCGCCCAGCCGCCTCGAGGTCCGCGGCGAGGTCTACTTCCCCAGGTCCGAATTCCTCAAGTTCAATGACGAACGAATCGCCCGGGGGGAGGAGCCATACGCCAACCCGCGCAACACCGCCGCGGGGTCCCTCAGGCAACTGGACCCACGCATGACGGCCTCGCGGCCCCTGGATATCTTCATCTACTCCCTTGGATACGCGGAGGGGGTGAACCCAGAGGGGAATGGCCTGCCGGAAACGCACGCGCAGACCCTGGACTACTTCAAGGACCTGGGATTCAAGGTCAGCGAGGGATTCAAGGTAGTGCAAACGGCGGACCAGGCCATCGACTTCTACAGGTCGTGGCTGGAGGGCGTGGAGCAACTCGACGTGGCCGCTGACGGCGTCGTGGTCAAGGTGGACCGACTCGACTTCCAGCAGCACCTGGGCATCGTGGGCCGCGAACCTCGCTGGGCCATCGCCTACAAGTTCCCGGCCACCCAGTCCGTAACCAGGCTGGAGGGTATAGACGTTAACGTTGGCCGCACCGGCAGCATAAACCCGTTCGCCATTCTGGAACCAGTAGTCATCGGCGGGGCCACTATCCGAAGGGCCACGCTGCACAACGAAGAGTACATACGCTCCAAGGACCTGCGGGTGGGCGACTGGGTTGTCGTGGAGCGTGCGGGGGAGGTCATCCCACAGGTGGTCAGCGTGGTCACCAGCCGCCGCCCGAAGCCGCCGCCGGAGCCTTACAAGTTCCCGGCCAAGTGTCCCAGTTGCGGCCAGCCGGTGGAGCACCTTGAGGGAGAGGCCGCCGCCTACTGCGTTAACGCATCCTGCCCGGAGCAACTGGTCCGCCTGCTGGAGCACTTCGTCAGCCGCAACGCCATGGACATCGACGGCATGGGCGGCAAGTGGGGCGCTATCTTGATCGAGCGGGGCCTGATGAATGACGTGGCCGACCTGTACTACCTGAAGAAGGAGTCCCTGCTGGAGATCGAGCGCATGGGCGAAAAGAGCGCCGACAACATGATCGCAGCCATCGCCGACGGCAAGTCGCGCCCGCTGGCACGCCTGTTGACGGGGCTGGGCATTCGCCATGTGGGCTCCGAGGTGGGTGAGCTTCTGGCGCACCACTTCCCAACAATGGACAACCTCATGGCGGCCACTGAGGAGGAGTTGACGGCCATTCCCACGATCGGGCCGCGCATCGCCGAGAGCGTTATCGCCTACTTCGCAAACGAGGGGAACCGTGCGGTGATCGAAAAGCTGCGGGAGGCGGGCGTACGCCTGGAAGACGAGCCTCGCGGGGAGCCGGCTGAGCAGCTTCTGACCGGTTTACGGTTCGTGGTCACCGGCAGGCTGGAAAACTTCAGCCGCTCGCAGATCGAGGGCAAGATCAAGGAGCTAGGTGGAGCCGTCAGCGGCAGCGTGAGCAAGCGTACCGACTACCTGGTGGCGGGCGCCGACGCTGGCTCCAAGCTGGCCGACGCTCAGG
>JACZVF010000225.1 GCA_022572805.1 Chloroflexota bacterium | reverse complement strand
AGCGGTCTCGGCGCCACCGGCATACAAGGAACTGAGTTGGAGCAGCCCGCCGGCCATGGAGATAGATGTGAGCAAGAGCTACACCGCCGTGTTCGAGCTGGAAAAGGGCGGGAAGTTCACGGTTGAGCTTTATGCCAAGGAGGTGCCGAACACTATCAACAGCTTCGTGTTCCTGTCCAGGCAGGGGTTTTATGACGGCGTAACGTTTCATCGCGTCCTGGAGGGGTTCATGGCGCAGGGCGGCGACCCGACGGGCACCGGCACAGGCGGTCCGGGCTACAAATTCGATAACGAAATTCATCCCGACCTTCGTCACGACTCCACTGGAATTCTTTCCATGGCCAATAGCGGCGTCAGAAATGGTCGGGGAACCAACGGCAGCCAGTTCTTCATAACCTTCTTGCCCACTCCTGCTCTGGACGGCCACGGCAAGGACTGTGCAGCGCCGAGGACTTCGTGCCATACAGTTTTTGGGAAAGTTATAGAGGGGATGGACGTTGTGAATAATATATCGTTGCGAAACCCCCAGGCGGCCAGAACGCCAGGCGATGCCATCAAGACAATCACGATCATCGAGAACTAATTAGCAGTACGGAGGAACCCGTGGCAAGCAAACAGTACGACAGCCCGCCGCCAATGTTAATAGACACTGAGAAAAAATACACGGCCTACATGGAGCTGGAGAAGGGTGAAACGATCACTATAGAGCTGTATCCGAAGGAGGCCCCAAACACGGTCAACAACTTCGTGTTTCTCGCCAGGGAGGGGTTTTACGACGGCGTGACCTTCCACAGGGTCATACCGGACTTCATGGCCCAGGGCGGCGACCCAACCGGCACGGGTACAGGCGGGCCGGGCTACCGTTTCGACGACGAATTCCATCCCAGTCGCCGGCACGATTCTCCCGGAATGCTGTCCATGGCTAACGCCGGTTCTCCTGGTGGAATGGGGACCAACGGCAGCCAATTCTTCATGACCTTTGTGCCGACGCCTCATCTGGACGGCAAGCACTCGGTGTTCGGCAAGGTGATTGATGGACTGGATGTTGTTTTGGGAATGGCCTCCAGGGACCCCATGACCGCGGATTCCCCCGGAGACGTCATGAAGACCATTAGAATCGAGGAAAGCTAAAGCCCGGACGTTTGCGCGCCCGACGGCCCAACATACGTGCAAAACAAGAGGCGGCGACTGCAAAGTCACCGCCTCTTTCGGTCAAGTGGGTGCCACCCTGTGGTCAGTCGTCGCCAGTCCCTGGCTGGGCCTCCATCATCGGCGCCAGCAGGAAGTTGAACAGCTTGCCCTGTGTGCCAATCCAGGTCTGATCGTGCAGCCTCGCCTCTTCGCCCTCGATTAATGGCCGGTTGTTTATTCGGACGCTTGGGTCGGTGCGGGCGCTACGAATGTCTACCCTGCCCTTGCCGAAGTTGAAGGAAACCCCCATCAGCTCGCCGACACCAAGCTCGGCGCCCTTGACCGTGTCCCGCGAAATGAATGCCGCGGCGGCCTTGCGGGGCAGCGAGCTGAAATCAACCAGCAGCTCGCCCCTGTCGTTGTACAGGTATCCGTACGGCTTCGTCCTGCTGATGATGTATATACCGGCGGCAATCAACGCCACCACGATAACCGCAGGTATGGCCAGCAAGCCCCTGGGTATAGTCCGTCCAACAGGCGGAGGGGCCGGTGCAGGCGGCTGCACTACCTGCGGCGCCGGAGCCGGCGGGAGGGGGGGTATCAGCGAAGACAGCACGATGGTTTCGTAGGCGAACTGGTAATCGCGACCCGCGTACTCCATGTCCAAAACCAGCAGTATGGAGCTTTGGTCCTGCTCTGTGGCCGTGAAGTAGATGTCGAATTCCCAAGCTCTGCCCTGGTTGACAAGCTTTTGCGGAACGACCTCCAGCCTGCCTGAATTTTCAGCGTTGGAGGTCAGGCTGGCCTTTAGCTGCTCCACCGGGATGGCGTAAGGCAGACCGTCCACATTGACCTGTGCCTTGGCAATCCTCGTTCGTCGGCCGATATCGAGGCGGCCTGTATGCAGCATTTCCACCGCTAAAGTAGGGAACGGATGGACGCTGAATATTTTCTGAGATGTGATGAAGTTTTGGAACTGGGGCCAGAACAACTCCAGGTCGATGCTGTAATCTCCCTCGCGGCCCAACGGCGTAAGTGTGGTGGAGTAGTAGCCGTCTCCCGCGATTGAATCACCCAACTCGCCGTTGTCGTTCAGCGAATGGATTACTGTGGAGCCGTTGGGTCCAGTAATCCTGGCTCTTACCTCGACGCCCGTCATCGTGACCCTTTCGCCGCCTTCGGTGATGAATGCAACCAGCGGCACGGCCTGATCGTGAGGGATGGTGCTGGGCGTCAGGAACTCGACGCTGAGCTTGTTGGCCGAGAAGTGCCAGGCAGATATCTGGCCTTCCACGGCGTGCATGTCGACCGTCCACTGGCCGGGAACAGGGTCAACCAGTTTCCACATTACGATGAACGGCGTTTCAATGACAGTCGACAGCGCTCTGTCTCCCTCGGACGCCTCGAATCCAGACGGGTTCCTCAGGCGCAGAGAGCCTGAAGGCCTCTCCCTGAAAAAGATCATCGTGGTCTCGGTGCTGCCAGGCGCGATGTCCAGCGACGAAGACAGGATTTCGTTGGACGCCACCGAACCCTGGGCCAGCGGCGCCAGTTGCCCCTTGGCATCGGAGCGAAGGATGCTGTCGGCAAAAGCCTTGAAGCCATCGGGCACGGATAGAGGGAATACCTCGTCGCCCGATTCCTTTGTTATCAGACCGAAAACCTCTTTGGCGTATTGGGAGGCGCCAGGTAAGCTGATGCCGACCACGGACCACCCGCGGAACGAGAACTGCCGCAGGATGGAGGAGAGCCGCACCGACGCATCACCCAGCGGTTCGCCGGAATCTCCGCCAGTGAGAACGTACACAGTCGACCCAGGCGCGGCGTTCTCCTCATCCAGAATCTTCAGGTTGGTGGCCAACGCACTAACCAGGTCGGCATCAGGTGCGCCGCTAAAGTTAGCGAGCCTGGTCAGCGTATTGCGATAGATTACCTTGTAACCGGCGGTACCGGCAATCTCCGGCCCAAGTCTGGCCCCGTCGTCAGCCGTCGCAAGGACTATGCGCTGCCCATCCCACAGCATGGAAACGAGACCCAGGAACGACTCTGTCAGGTTGCTGTTATTCTGCGACTCGACGACTGCGTGCCGGTCTATGAGGACCAGGAAAAGCCGGTCTTGCGGCGCGGCGCCGTAGACTACTTGACCGGAGACTCCAAACAGAGTGAATATTGCCAGTACGAGAATCGCGGACTTGATTTTGAGCATCTTCCACCTCCCCTGCCTGATAAAATACGCAAGGGGGCCGAATACAGTCAATTTGAATTTGGTGCAGGTTTTAGAATTTACAGGAAAAGGCCAAGAATTCAGACCGTGTCTCAAGCCTTGTTTTTCGCCGCCCGGGCCTTCGTTGCGGCCACAGTTGCGGCGGTCTTTATTCTGGGCATAGCCTGCGACTCAGGCACATCCGGGGCATCCGAAGAGCCGGGTCCGGATACCGTTCGCGGGGCCATTTTGCGGGTGGAATCGCTGTCGTTGACGGAGTTGGGTGTGCTGGAGATTCGCGACGACGCAGGCAAGGTGTGGACGTTTGAGGCTCGGGGCAAAAGGTTTGCCCTATTCACGCCGTCGCACCTGAATGAGCACCAGGTCCTGGGGCTGAAGGTAGCGGTGCATTACCACCGGGAAGCCGATTCTCTGATAATAGACGATATCACCGATTGATGGCGACTGACCGGCTTCGTCGTGAGCTCCACCACAGGTAAAGCACCCCGCCGCATATAGCGGTGATGATCAAGACCAGCACCACCAGACCCTCGACGCCGGGGTCCAAGGACGTCGGGCTGATGAACATGGGGACCGTGGCCTCGCCGTGTCCCCTCTCGTCCGTATCCACCTTGATGAGCAGGCTCCACTGGCCTGACGTGTAGAAGGTAATGTTGGCCTCGTAGAACTGGCGCTCCGCGGGGTTCTGCAGGGCCGGAGACTGGTAGACAGGCTCCCCGTTGCTGTCGTACGCCACGACGAGTATCGTAGCCCCGTCCAGAGGGAGGCCTGTATCCGGGTCCAGCACCGACACGGAGATGTGCATCGGGCCTACCTTGGGCTTGTGTGGCTGCACGCCTACGATGATCTCATAAGGCCCTCCGGGGCCTCGGAATATCTGAAACGACTCGCCGTCGGCGCCGGCATTGGGCGCGGACAGGACCGTAACCGAAATCGCGGCCGCCAGCAGAACGACCAGGAGAGCGCCCTGTTGTATTCGTCTTGTTCGCTTTAGCATGGCACCTACATTGTCTACTTGCGCCGACGGCGGAGTCAACTAATTGACTGCCTCGAAATGCAGTGCTAACGTGACCGCATATTAATAATAAGGCGACCCGGACGGCAAGAGCACACCGATGGCAGGAGATTACGCATGGCAGCCACGGCGGAGAGCCACAAAATCCAGTTAGACCATCCCATCTACGAAATGACACGGCCCGCGGATGTTCGGGGCTTGATCAGGAGTGGGCAGTGGGACTCTTATACCAAGGCGCTGACGATGGGCTACACCCAGGCCAATCTCGTCGTGCTGCCCAGGCAAGACGCCTACGACTTCCTGCTGTTTTGCCAGCGCAATCCCAAGCCATGCCCTGTAATCGAGGTCACGGAGGTGGGCTCGCCGGAGCCCGTCCACTCCGCGCCGGGGGCGGACCTGCGCACCGATTTGCCAAGGTATCGCGTTTTCCGGAACGGCGAGCTGGTGGACGAGCCTACCGACATACGAGATTACTGGAGGGACGACCTGGTGGCATTTCTCCTGGGGTGCAGCATGACGTGCGAGGCGGCCCTGATCGAGGCGTGAG
>JACZVF010000224.1 GCA_022572805.1 Chloroflexota bacterium | reverse complement strand
AGCCTGAGAGGCCATGTGGAATGGATGGTGCAGGGGAGCCTGGGCGGCGAGGGTCCCGAATCGAATTCGCTCCGTGTGTTGGGCGGCCGCTATCGCCACCATGAGCGGGTTGGACATGGGCCGAGTAGGGTAGAATATGGACTCGGCCAGCCACGCCGACTCGAATCCCAGCTCCTCGCCCAGGACAATCTCTTCGACCGTCTCCCAGTGCCGGCGAGAATTCGAAGACCCCTCATGGCCCGGCGTCTGCCAGAAGAGCCCAAATCTCATTACGACTACTCCTTCAATAATAAGTTCGCCGCCCGCACGAAAAATAGGGCGGGATGAACGGGATGCTCAGGGCCGAGGGATTCACGGCCAGATGTTCAGCGTTCAACCAGCTAATTTCAGCTAATTTGGAAGCTGATGCCGAGCGGGCAAAGCCGGCGACCCTGGCGTCCGTTGCAGCATGCCTAAGCCTTCAGTATCTCCCGCCTGCTCAGCACGCGCTCCATCAGCGGCCTCATGCCCAGCTCGGTGGATATGGCCAGCGACTCGTCGACCATGGCCATGGCCTTCTTGTTATCGCCCTCACTCTTGCACTCCAGCAGCATGTCCGCGTAGTCGCAGAGTGACCAGGTAAGCAAAGGACGGTAGCCAGCCTTGCGACAGAAGGCGAGCGCGTCGTCGAAGTGAGGCTGGATGTTTGCCCATTGTTCCAATGAACGCCACGTACCGAACTCCATTCCCATATAGGTGTCAATGTCGACTTGCAAAACCGGCTAGGTTTCCAAGCGCGAATTCTCGAAGCATGCCTCCCAGCACCCGCTGGACATTATTCTTCTGCTCCTCTGTTAGCTTGGAGGCCAGCAAAGCTGCACCAAGATTATTGGTGGTCACCCAGTTCCACACATGGGGTCCAGACTTGAAATCCAGGTTTTCGATATTCCGCTCTGTATTGATGTCTCTTAGACCTGCCTTGGCCGCTTCTAGATCCAATAATTCGGCACCCACTATATGGTGTGGTGGAGGGGGAGCTTCCGGATTGAAGTCGGCGACAACGGCACTTATGGCAGCCACAAACATTAGGAGGAAATCGACGTTCGTGGCTGCGTTGCCCTTTTTGGCGCGGGAAGTCATAGCTTGCGGGCGGCATGGTCTGACCCGATGCCTACCCCTACGCCCGAAGTTATTGGGACTTGGCCCTTGTTAGCTGTGGTAAGGTCTGCGCTGACCCGGGACGCGATGGCCTTGACGACGCGCTTCGCGTCTCTCCCTACGCCGCGGAGCAAGGACGAGGACGGTGCATAGAGAAAGAACAAACCGACGAAATAGAGCCCCGGCTCGTTAACGACAATCCCGCGGTCGTGCAGGGGCTCTTTCGGCTCTTCCTCCTCTCCGAAGACGGGGAGGTCTATCCAGGAGAAATCGCGACGGAACCCTGTGCACCAGATTACGTTTGACACCTGGAGTACCCGCCCGTCCTCCAGCACGGGGAGCCCATCCTGCACGCCCACGGTCCTGGGGACGCGTTCGATCCCAGCGGCGGCGATGTCCTTGGGCTTGACTCGGACGACCAGCCCGGTTGCGTGAAGGAGCTTCGGGCGCACCTTCCGGCCAACGGGTGTGCTGACGGCCAGCAAGTGGTGGAAAACGAATCCGATCACCAGGGGCACCCCGAGGAGCCGTCCCGCCAGTCCTTCTATGCGAAAGGGTATGTGTCCAGTGTCTCTGCCCGACATCCAAATTTCATGCTTGGACGCCAGTTCCATGGCGATCTCAGAACCTGAATTGCCCGCACCCACTAATAGAACACCTCCATCTTGTAGCTGTGACGGATTCCGGTACTCGTTGGAATGCATTTGGACAATATTAGAATTCAGGTCTGATGCGAATTGCGGTACCTGCGGCGTCTGGTAGTTTCCTAAAGCCACCACCACATTTTCGGCTTCAATTGTCAGATTGCCTGCCTCCACAATGTAATTGTCTCCCAGTTTAGAGAGCCGGTCCACTCGGACGCCTGACCGAACTGGAAGATCGAAGCGGGCGGCATATTCTTCAAGGTAGTCGGCGATCTCATTCTTCGTTGGGAATTCCTGGGCCGGGGCAGGGAAGGACATTCCTGGCAGCCCGTCGTAACGGGCTGGTGTAAACAGCCGCAGGGAGTCCCAGCGATTACGCCAGGAATCGCCAATTCTGTCGCTGGCGTCGAGTATCACGAAGGGAAGACCACTCTTCGCCAAGTGATAACCAGTAGAGAGACCTGCCTGGCCGCCCCCTATGATCACAGTCTGGATTCGCTCCGATGTTGTTGCGCCATTCATAATGATGCCTCCTCTGGTATTAGGTTCGCGACAACCGATGTGTATGGTCGTCATTCAGAATGTTAGTCGCGAACAAGATCCGCCCGCATCGGGCAAAGAGCCCATTTCGATTTGAAGGGCGATGTGGGCGATTCTATGTAGGAGGCTAAAGGAGGTCGTTCTGATAGGCGTATGCCGTAGCGGCGGAACGCGATGACAGACTCAATTTGGTGTAAATGTTGTTCACGTGGCGGGCTACTGTTTTCTCACTTATGACGAGTTCTCCCGCGATAGCGCGGTTGGTCCTTCCCTGTGCCAAGAGGCGGATCACCTGAATCTCGCGCGGAGTCAGTCCACCGGACGGCTGTGATTTAGAAGTATTGGACAGCGCTTCTACCCGAGCTAAGTCGGGCGTGGCTCCGAGGTCCCGAAAGACACGGCAGGCGGCGGCCGTTTCAATTTCGGCTGTGTCCTGGTCGCCCAGTTCTCGACAAGCTAGTGCCATAAGGACACGGACACGCGCAGCTTCGTATGGCGTCACAAGCTCTTGACATATTGTCCATGCCCGGCGTAGCGCGGTCAGGGCAGCTCGAGCTTCGCCCTCGGCGAGCAAGACCGACCCTAATGCAAACCCGCTAATGGCATACAACAGCGGAGCATCAACTTCTGCCGCAATGCCCGAAAGTTCATCCGCAGTTGTGCGTGCCGCTTGAACGTCCCCTGTAGATATCGCAATTTCGACGTTCGCTGTAAGCAATTTCGAGCGCGTGATTCTGTCCTGTGTCTCGTCCAGAGCCAGGCTGATCGACACCGCCGCCGCCTCAGCCTGACCCTGCGCCAACCGGAGCAACGCCATCCCAGGCTGGGGGGTATGGCCATACTCGCTGGCCTGACGGTATGATTCCTCGGCTTCGGGAAAATCGCCGCGTAGCCGGTGTAGTTCCCCTTTTTGGTAGAACGCCATACCTAATGCTGCCTGGCCCTGCGGCTGCGAGAGTCGCTCACACGCAAGCTGCACTTCTTCCAGGGCGTGGTCCCATTCCCCCCGCATTTGAATGATTTCCGATCGGTGCACTAGGCACTGCCCTCTAAAAGGCACTAGGTCGGGCTGAGTTTCGCACCATCGGCTCAGTGCGTCGGTCCACTCCCGCGCCCTGCGCAAATCGAAGATCTCCTGACAGGCCAAGATCACGGCGCAATATACTATCCCGGAAGGAATCGGAGATACTTCACCTGCCGTGACCGCTACCATGGCCTCATCGAGCAGCGTTACACCTTCTGCGGCCTTTCCCAGCCTGATCAATGCCTGGCCTCGACCAAGGCGAGAAAGTACCACCAGATCGGGGTCTCCGAAGCGAACGCCGATTTCGCCAGCACGTAGAAAAGTGTCGTGCGCTGCGTCCGCGTCGCCCCCGCTCAGAATTTGTAGCGCATCCGGTACGAGAAGATATCCTCTCTCTACGCAATCATGCTGACCCTCATCGAGTATCCGATGGGCCCGAGCTATCCAGCCACCACCCTGGGCAAACTCGCCGCGGATCAACAGGCTCAATCCCAACCAGAACGCGCATCGAGCAGCTCGTGTCGGATTGCCAAGACGGATGTATTCCTGATGCGCACGTGCCCACATATCGGCGCTGTCGTCATTTCGACTGATGAGGAATGAGGCTACGGCGAGGAGGTTAAGATCCTCAGGTCCAAGGGGTGACTGGCTGTCGGCAGTGGACAGCAGAGAATGTGCGTCGCCCCATACCTTCCTGTGGAAGGATTCTCGTCCTCGTTCGAGCACATCGCCAGTATTCATTGGCTGTCCTCCGCAAATGGCAATGACACCCTACGCCTTCAGTATCTCCCGCCTGGACAGCACCCGCTCCATGAGGGGCCGCATGCCCAGCTCGGTGGATATGGCCAGGGACTCGTCCAGCATGGCGGTGGCCTTGTCGCTGTCGCCGTCTTCGTTGCGTTCCAGCAGCATGTCGGCGTAGTCGCAGAGGGACCAGGCCAGCTCCGGGCGGTAGCCTGCCTTCCTGCAAAAGGCGAGGGCGTCCTCGAAGTGGGTCTGGGAGTCGTCATGGTTGCCCATGGTTTGGGCGAGCATGCCTAGAATACGATCACTACTGATCAGGCCACAGCCCGACATCGTGCCACGCAGAGGCTTCAGTGCAGAGTACAAATCTTCGGCCGCCTCAGTATCGCCTTGTTGCACGGCAATGATGGCCAGGGCGGCATGAGCAATATTAACGATAACCGGGCTGGCGCTTCTTGAAGAAAGAATCGCTTCAGAGGCTGACCTGGCCGCTGTGCGATGGTCGTCAGTGTCCGTAATGTGCGATGCAATTGCCAGAGATAATGCCCATGCTCCATCCAGCACAGTAGCTCTTGAAGGCAAATATGAGTCTGAACTCAAAATCTCTTGCAAGTGTACGTCGGCCTGATCAAAGTTCCCCGTTTGATGTTCCATGAGCCCCCATATAATTAAGTTCATTGTGATGGTTGAGCTTCTAGCTAATCGGGTGTCGGATTGCAGACCCCGAATAGCCTCCCAATCGCCTTCCAAATAGAGAATTGTTGAGCGCGCATATATTGCAAGCGAGGCTCGCACAGGTTGCCCCGACCTCTCCGCCTGGTCCGTCAATACTTTCGTCTGCACACGCGCC
>JACZVF010000035.1 GCA_022572805.1 Chloroflexota bacterium | reverse complement strand
GGCCTTGCCCGAGACTTTGGCGGCCTGTGACGTGGTCATGTCGGCCATCATGCTGACCATGTTGTGCTCGGTGGCCTCGCCGGTGCCGAGAACGTAAACCGGCGGCCTTCGGAGGTCCCTGGCCTCCTCCGCCCTGGTCATCACGATGGCTCCCCCGGCATCCGTTACCAGGCAGCACATAAACAGGGTGTATGGCCAGCAGATAGGGCGCGAGGCGAGCACGTCATCCAGGGAGATTGGCTCTCTCATCATTGCCATGGGGTGCATGGCTGCCCACCGGCGTGTGGCCACGGCAACCTGCGCCATCTGCTCCCGCGTGGTGCCGTACTGGTGCATGTGTCGTGTGGCCGGCAGGGAGAAGAGAGTGGGAGGGCCCATCGTCCCGAAAGGCGCCTCGAACTGGCCCTGCGGCGATTCCGGCGACGCCTCCTGGCTGCCCGCGCCCGCTCCGCCAATGCCTGACCTGCCGCTCTCGCCGTGGGTAATCAGCGCGACATTGATGAGGCCCGCGGCCAGAGCCAGCATGGCGTGTTCCACGTGGATGATAAACGAGCAGCCGCCGACGCTGGTGCCATCGGTGTATCGGGGAACGATTCCCAGGTATTCGCCCAGTTGCACGCTGGTGACGCCCGCCGTGAACAGGCCGTCCACATCTCTGATGCTAAGTCCGGCATCCGCCAGTGCGTTTCTGGCCGCCTCTGCATGTAGCATTAGCGCCGAGGCGTCCGGGCGAACGCCTATCCTGTCCGATTCGGAAATGCCGACGATGGCGACGCTGCCCCGTAGCTCTCGTCTGGGGTTCGCATGAGGCACTAGGCCTGTACCACCGGCTTGAATCTGGGCAAGGTCATGTCCGACGTGACGTCTTCGTAGACAATCTCCACCGGCATGTCGCACCGCAGGACTTCGGGGTCTGGTTCAACCCCTACCAGGTTCGTCATCATGCGCGGCCCTTCGTCAAGCTCGACGACGGCTATCACGTAGGGGGCTTCGAAGCCCGGGCGGCTGCGGTGGCTTATCACAAATGAGTACACGCTGCCTTTGCCCGACGCCTCAAACCAGTGAACGTCGTTCGAGTTGCAGTGGGGGCAGATCGGACGCGGGTAGTAGTACGCCTGCCCGCAGGCACCGCAGCGCTGCACCATAAGCCTGCGCTCTCGCAGGCCGTCGAAGAAGGGCTGCGTCTCCGGCGTCGGCTGGGGCAGGGGACCGGCGTACTGCGTTACGGAGCTGTCTGAGCTTGACGCCATGGCTAGGCCGGTTGCACCAGCTCGATACGGACGTTGTCGGGGCCCTTGACATAGGAGATTTTGGCCCCGGTGGCGCTGCTGGTGATGGGCAGCAACACCTCAATGCCGGCGGCCTCCAGCTTGCCCATGGATGCCTCGATGTCGTCGGTCTCGAAGCCAAAGTGCTCCAGGCCGAAATGGTAGTCGGCGGTGCCCTCCGGCAGCGTCTCGCCCGCCGGTGCGCTGGTGACGTTTATCAGGCCTCCGCCAACGTCCACACGAACGGTCTTGGAGCCACCCAATCCCTGGGCCTCCCCCACGACCGTGGCGTCGAAATTGTCCACGTACCACTGGGCCGTCTTCTGAGGGTCAGGGGCCTTCAAGTGGATGTGATGAATTTTGAACAACTTTCTATGCATCTCCTTCAATGCGGTTTACCCTAATTTAGCCTCGCCCGCAGGACCGGAGACCGGACGCAGCGGAGACGCACCAAGGGGAATCATACCTTACGGGCCACGTCTCCCACGCGGACGACGCCGGGCTGGACAACCCTGGCGTTGATTCCCCGAAGCTGCAGCTCCTTGCCGGCGGTTGAGTTCAGGAATTTCAGGGCGTCCACGCCGAACCGCGCCACGAATTTCTTGCATCCTGTGTGGGGCTGGTCCGTGGCCTCTATGACTGCAGATCCCAGTGAGATCCGCGTGCCCGGCGGCATGTTGTCGAGGCTCAGGTCAATGTCGATGAAAAGCTGGTCTCCGGCTAGATGCCAGCGCTCTTTATCTCGGGCGATCAGGTCGATCACACGAGTGTTCATGATCGTGAGCTGCATGTCGGGGTGTGAGCTGCCGTCCGAGGTGCGAGAGCTGCCACGGGCGCCCCAGTTGTCGCCGACCAGGCCATCCGTGAGGTCTAGCTGCGCCTCTTCCAACACTTCGCGCTCCTCGGTAGCGGGCCTGCGCACAATCATATGCAAGACGCCCTCATCCCTGGGAGACCGCTTTATTTCATCCAGACCGGCCTCTAGCTCCTCCAATGTGACGTTATTAGCAACGACCATGGGGCAACTCCTTTTTGCGGGATTTCGCAGTGCAGGCGGAGACTGTACTCATTTTCGCAAGTCCCAATTGCCAATCCAGCGTGTTGAAGCAAATTATACCGAGGCAACGCCGTCAAGTCGAGATGTCAGGCCTGGCCGGCTCTACTCGCCGCAATGGCCGTCCCGGTGTCCTCTGGCGGCCTGTCGGTGATCTCGATTGTCTCTATCCACTTAACACTGTAATGGCACAGCTTGCCGGAGGCGATAAGACGGCAGGGGTAACCATGGTCGGGAGTAAGCGTCTCGCCGTTCAGTTTCAGGGCCACGAGGATTTTCGTGGTGTACACATCGTACAGTGAAAATCCCATCCGATAGTCGCCGGCCGTGACCGACACGTAGGTGGCGTTGGACAACGGGCCTGCCATTTCCAGTATGCTCTTCAGGTGCACGCCTTCCCACTGGAGCTCCGGGACCACCCATCCGTGGGTGCAGTGGAAGTCCTCAACCAGCGCATCCTGTGGCAGTTCCGCCAGCCGGTCCAGGTCCAGCAACAGCGAGTCCGCCACCAGCCCGGTCACGCGAAGGCCGGTCCATTCCGTCACCTCGGCGCTCGTTGTGAAGACAGGCAGCGTCTGTAACACGCGCTCAGGTTCGACTTTCATATGACGTTCCCCCAATTTGATTTAAGCGTACCGGGGCATTCTCCGCCAGTAAAGGCCCCCCATCGTATCGCCCCAATACGGCATCGTTAGAAGGGCGAGCCTCTGGTCAGCAGTACAGCAAGCGCAATGACAGTCAGTGCCATAAGGACATTGATTCTAGCAACCCATACCAGCCAACGTCGGGCGCTCCGCAGGGCCTCGGGAGGCGCCCCGTCCTGTCGAAGCGCCGCCAGCCGGTCCGACACCCGCGGCCCCAGCGCGAAGTCGTGAACGGCGCTGAGGACAATCACAACCAGGACCAGCCCCAGCTTCGTGCGCAGGACCTCCGTGAACCACGTATCTCCCCGGGCGAGCTCAACAGGCGTGACCCTCCAGTGTCCCAACGTCATGAAAAGTCCCGTGGCCACCAGCACTGCGATAGCGGCCCAGGACACGTTGCGA
This sequence comes from Chloroflexota bacterium, assembly GCA_022572805.1. Taxonomy (GTDB): domain Bacteria; phylum Chloroflexota; class Dehalococcoidia; order Lucifugimonadales; family JADFKI01; genus Casp-Chloro-G4. Next base: position 14,781 of record JACZVF010000035.1, on the reverse strand, counting down.
AACCGCCGCGCCACCAGTCCCAGCAACGCGGCGCTTTGAGGCGGTGATATGGGCAGGCGCCGGCTTACTGGAATGATGACCATGGCCAGAAACAGCGCGCCGCCGACCCATACCACGGCCGACATGACGTGCAGAAACACGGCTAACTGGTACATAGGCGAGCTTCGATGGCCTCATGACTGATCAAACGCCGTAATACATGGGGCGCCAAACATTTGGCGCTCGTTTGCCTATTGTGCGTCACCAGCCGTGAGGAAGTCGTGAAGACGCTCGGATAAGGTAACATCAACGCCTGCGGTGCGGACTCTCGGCCACTTCGGGGCATCTTGTCGGATTCGTGGATTCCGGAAGGGGAGCGGCACTGTGTGTCGCCATGAGGAGTGCCTGATGATCGCCTGAGGCTGTTGCTGGATACGGCGGACCGTTAAAGTCTCGGCGCTGTGATGTTGGCCTAGAGCCTTTTGCCGAGCTGTTCGTAGACGGCAGCCGCCTCTTCCGAGCGGCCCAGGTCCGCAAGCCTGATGCTCTTGGCTATCATGCCTTTGCCCACTGATTCGCGCAGCGAGGGCGCCTCGAAATCGCCGAAGCGGGCCAGAAGCCTGTCGTAAACGAAAATCTCGTCTTCGTATCTTCCCAAATCACCCAGTCGATAACCTTTGGACAGCATTGCACGGCCCAGCAGCTCCTGCACCGACTGTTCATCGTAGCTGCCGAACCGGTCCAGCAGATCGTCGTAGACTTCCAGAGCTTCTTTCTGCATGCCCATGCTGGAGAGCTTGTTGCCCTTGGCCATTAGAACGCTGGCGGCCCTCTCCCGTGAAGTGGGGTCGTCTGGATCACTGAGCCCGTCCACGAGCCCGTCGTGAACTCCTATGTCGGGGCCGGCGGACGCCAGGGTAGGCTCATGGTCCTTCGCCCGCCGGCGCTCAGCTTCGTGGTCTTCGGGATCGACGTCCTCGACGTCTGTTGGGCCAGCTTCGCCAGACGCTGACTCCGCCCGTGACTGCTGTGGCGAATCGGCCATCTCCGGCTTGGCAGAAAGCCTGACGACCTGGTCATAGACCTCGATAGCTTCCTCGGCCTTGCCGATGTGAGTCAGCACGTCGCCCTTGGCCACCATTGCTTTGGCCGCGCTCTCCCTGAGGACGGGGACTTCCGCAAGGCAGAATTTCTCGAATACGCCGTCATAGATGTCCATGGCCTCGCGATACTCGCCTAGCCCGGCGTGTTCGTCGCCGATAGCCACCAGCGCGTTGGCCACATTTTCCAGCAACGAAGGCTCCACCTGGTTGCCGAACCTGGACACAACATCCTGGTATACGGATATCGCCTGCTCGGACTTGCCCAACTGACCCAACATCGTGCCCTTGATTACCAGCGCGCCGGCCGTGCGGTTCTGCAGTTGGACATCTCGCGATTGGCCGTACTTTCGCACCACCTGGTCACAGACGGCTACCGCCTCCTCATAGCGACCGAACGCGCCCAAACGGGTGGCCTTATTGGACAGGGCGCTGGCTACGCGCTCGCTTAGGGTCGCGTCCTTGGAGTCGCCGAAAATTCTGACGATATAGTCGAGAACGGCCAGCTCCTCTTCGTATCGTCCCAAGCTGCCAAGGCGGCTGCCCTTGGAGACCAGGGCGCTGGCAACCCGCTCCTGTATGGCTACTTCCTTGAATTCACCGAACCTGCTGGTGACCTGATCGTAGACCATTATCGCGAGATTGTGCTTTCCCAACTCGCTGAGGCGATTTCCCTTGTTGACGAGCGCGCTGGCGACGCTCTGACACACCTGGGGGTCGGTGGACAGGCCGAAGCGGTCCACCACCTGATCGTATGCGGCGATGGCCTCTTCGTACTTGTCCAGGTTGCCCAGCCGGAATCCCTTGTTTACCAGTGCGCTGGCTATTCGGGCCTGTAGAACAGGCTCGTTGGCCTCGCCGAAGCGGAGGATTACCTCATCGTAGACGTCGACAGCCTCCTGGTAATTGCCCATGGCGCCCAGCCTGTTAGCCTTGGACAAAAGAGCGCTGGCAAGGTGTTCGCTGAGAAGGGACTCCCCCAGGCCGCCAAAGCGCTCGGACACCTCGTCGTAAACGGCAATGGCTTCGTGGTAACGGCCCAGCGTGCCCAGCACCTTGCCCTTGGATACCAGGGCCTTCCCGATTCGCTCCTTTATGGCAGGTGATGTCGCCAGATCGAACTGCTCAATCACCTGGCTGTACACGGCGATGCACTCTTCGTACTTGCCTTGCCGCTCAAGAACATGGCCCTGGGCCACCAGCGAGCCTGCAACCTGCTCCTGTAATTCAGAGCTATCTGAACCGGCGTAACGCTTGACGATATCACTGTAAACCTCGGCCGCCTGCGAGTAACGGCCCAGTGTCTCCAGGGTCTCACCTTTTTTGGCCAGGGCCCGGGCGGCATGCCCCCTGAGTGTGTCTCCGAAATAGAGCACAACATCGTCGTAGGCGGAAATGGCGTCATCAAAGCCGCCCACGGACCGGAAGGCCATGGCCTTGGCAAGCAGAGCTTCGGCCACCTGTATCCGCAGAGGTCCGGAGCCCGCGTTTCCGAATCGCCGGACCAGGTTCTCGTAAACTGCGGCGGCATCGGTGTACCTGCCGAGGCGTTCCAAAATGTCGCCTTTGCCTTTGAGCGCCATCGCCACTTGCAGGCGTGATGCCTCAGACCTGCTCTCGCCAAAGACCAGCACTACGTTATCGTAGATGTCAATGGCCTCATCGGACCGGCCCAGGTCACCCAGACGGTAAGCCTTGGACACCAGCGCCTTGGCTGCCAGGTCGCTCATATCCTGTTTATCGCTAGCGGCATCGGGGGCGGCCTGGGCGCGCAAGGCATCGCCATCCACCAGCAACTCGTCCAGGGCCGGCTCTTTTCCGGTGTTGTCGGTACTCATAATATCCAGTCATCCCCCTTACGGACCCTGCCGGGAGACTTGCCAGTATTGGGGCTGCCGGGCGGCGCCTGCCAAAATAAATTCTCGGTCCGGCGCCTCTAGGCTATGCCGTTATGTAGCACAAAGGGGCAGAGCGGGCATACCTGTCTGAATCCGGACCTGTCGATCAACAACCTCGTCCCAGACTCACCAGGAGCGCGCACCTGCCTTTGTGTACTCCAGTGGTTCAAATTCCTGCTATTACCGGCGAAAACGGCACCGGATTCCAACCCGTAGATAAACACACCCATGCGCCGCGAAAACCTTAGGCGCGAAATGCCGATTTCGGTGTGATTTAGGTGTGATTTAGGCATGCTGAGGAGGCCTCTCGACTGCCTTTGGAGCCAGTTTTTCCAGTCGTCAAACGTTTTACGTCGCGTCGGATGGGCGAATTCAGATCGTCGATTGACCCCATTTTGCGTTGCAAGGCCGGTCAGTCAGATGAGCCGTCTACCCCGTGCGCACGGTGTTGCCCGGCCGTCGATATGCCGCATACTGGCAGGCCATTAGGTGCTAGCCCCGGTAAGCAGTGAAGGCGCCCTCTGAGTGTTAACCCACGGTGGTGCGCCATTTAATAGGTAGTTACTTGGTGTCGCGTCAAAGGGCCCCTGAAATACATTAGTCCTTGGGTATTGTCAATTCAGGTTTTGAATGCCCGGAGCCCAGAGGGTCTGTCCTGCTTAAGTTAGACGGTCGGGGAGAAATCTCCGCCATAACAATTGACCGGAGAGCGACCTTAATCTCGAGCGCTTTCAGGGAAATGAGATTGGTCAATCCAAGGTCAGGAGGAGTTTAGTAATGAAGCACTGGAATAGTGTTTTGGGCACATTGAGGACGCCGGCCCGTTCGCTCCGAAGGTCGGAGCGAGGCGTCACCGGCCTGGAGACGGCCATCATACTGATCGCGTTCGTCGTGGTCGCGTCCGTCTTCGCCTTCACCGTGCTATCAACGGGCATCTTCGCGGCAGAGCGCGGTAAGGAAACAGTGTTCGCAGGTCTGGCACAGGCCCGCGGCAGCATAGAGCTCAAGGGCTCCGTCATCGCCAACGGCGTACCGGACATTACCCTGGACAACGGCGACGACATCTGGGACAACCCGGGCGCCAACCTTACGCTGTCATTGGAGACAACGGACAAGAAGGAGGGGACCGGCAGCGCCGAGATCGACGTGGCCACCGCGTTCACCACCGGCCTGATCGGCTCGGAAGACATCGTGCCCTCGGTCGACTTGACGAGCTACGACTCGATCTCCTTGTGGATAAAGTCAGATATCGTCACTACGGCCGGTCAGCTGCAGCTCATCATCGATGACTCCACCGGCTGCGGCAGTGCGTCCGAAAGCATCGACCTGCCCGTTCTCACGGCAAACAAATGGAAGGACGTGACCGTGGGTATCAGCGCGGGCACAACCCGCAGCGCAATAGCATGTGTAGGCCTGAGCGTGGCGACCGACCTGTCAATCGCCAGCAGCACGAAGATAAACATCGACGACATAGAGGTCCGGGGACAGATCACTAGCCTGATCATCCTGGTCGCCAACTCCGTCAAGGGCGAGCCCATCGACCTAACCGAGCCTGCCGACGCCGACAACGACGGCATCGCCGACTCTGAGGACAGGCGGCACAAGGTCCTGATTAGCTACAACGACGACGTTCAGCTCAAGAGTGACATGTACTGGACCAAGCAGTTTGTGGGCGCCGACGACGGCGACGACCTGATGGAAGAGGGCGAGAGGGTTGAGATAACAATCAACTTGCAAGGTCTGGACCAGGCGACGCCTCTTGTAAAAAGCACCCAGTTCACACTGGAAGTGAAGCCCGCATCGGGCAGCGTACTGGTCATCCAGCGCACCACGCCGGACCAGATCAGCACGGTGATGAACCTCAAGTAACTAACGAGAGTGTCCACTAAAGCAGGGACGGGGCCATCCCGTCCCTGCTTTTTGGCGATGAACGCACCCTGGCAACGGCATTTCCCAAGGGGTGGGTATGGATATCAGCAACCGGGTTGACCACATGGACGAGGAGCTTCAGCTCCTCAAGAACGAGATTAAGCAGGTGCTTCTTGAGATTCAGGAGCACGTACTTAACATCCAGAACCCATTTTCGGGTGGTGGAGTCGGCAGCCTCGGCAACTTTGCCACCTCGGAACCCGCACCGGCGGAGCCGGTCTTTACAGAACCACTGGTACCCGAGCCTGAACCCCCCGCGCCCGCGCCTGAGCCTGCGCCTGCTGCAACAGAAGTAACCGTTACGACACAGACCGAGACTGTAGCCCCGGCGGCGGTGGCGGCACCGGCTCCCGTGGCGCCTGCAGCCGCACCCGTGGCGGCGGCGGCAGACTTTGTGCCGTCGACTCCCGCGCCCACGCCAGCCGGTCCGGCCTACACAGGTCCCGCATTTGTTCCACCTCCCATGCCTCCGGTTATGCCATCCATGCCGTTTATGCCGCCCTCTGGCGGATTCGGGGGAGCTGGCTTAGGCGGACCGATGCCGGATCAAGGCGACCACGACAGGCAACGGGCTCGTGATCTTGAACGTGAACTTGACCGTGAAATTGACAAGAACAGGGACCGCGAGCGTGAGCTTGACAGGAGCAGCGACCGCGACCGCGACAAAGACCACGAACCAGTTCAAGACCGGGATCGGACCGGCGATCAGGGGGAACGGCGGGATAGACCGTTCGATACCGGCTTCCCTGATGACAATGTCCACGGCGAGGGTTCGTACGACGAGGACGACACAGCTGCGTCCCTGGCAGGGGACCGCGTTGACCCGTCCGACTCGCGGCGAGATTTCGCCGATGTCGTGGCCAGCCTGGAGGATGAACTCGGAATGCCGGGCCTGCCTCCGGCCGACAGCGCCCGAAAGGCCTCCGGCGGCGACAAACAGCAATCGCCCGAGTCCGATTATCAGGACGGTGGCTCTCTGGGACCTCCAGGGATGGTGTTCTCCTTGCCTGGCCTTAATATCGACGGCAAGGCAGTTGACCTGCTGACCACCGCCGGTCTGATTCAATGGGCGTACAGCGTTCTGGCGAAGGTTGGCAGCGAGAATATGTTCTCGTTACTGGAGCTGTCCGCTCTTACCGGCCGGATTCCCGAGGAGACCAGGGACATACTACTGTCGGTGATGCCCATATTCGAGATGGGAGGCCTGGCAGAAAACGTCACTGTGAAGGACATCATAGCCACGTTGGCTGAGCTTGACGGCTTCATGGGTAACATCTCCCCAGAAGATACGAGGCTGCTCCCATTTCTGTTGCAGGAAGAAATGGATGTTTTCCCCCTTATCAGACCCAGGTAGGTCAGCTTCAATAGTAGAGATTGACCGCGCCGGCTGACGCTTAAATGACCGATGAACAGCTACGGCTGCGCTTATTTGTAGATACGAGACAGGAGGAACGCCATGGCCGGGTCTTTGCTGGACATCGATGAGGTGGAGGATCAGGATTCCCTCAAACCAAAAGTCATCTCCACCGGCAACACTGAAGTCGATAAGAAGATGGGCGGCGGCATCCCCGTAGGCTCCCTGATTCTCATTGAAGGCGAGTCCGACGCCGGGAAGTCTGTGCTAACCCAGCAGATGATCTGGGGCTCCCTTTACGACGGTATAAACGTGGTCCTCTACACGACAGAGAACACGGTGAAGAGCTTCATTCGCCAGATGAACAGCCTGAGCCTGGAGGTCACGGACTTCCTGCTATTGGGCAAGCTCAAGATTTTCTCCATCATGGCTTCCAAGGCCCAACTGAGTCCCGCCGAGGTATTTTCCATATTGTTGACCGACCTGGAGAGCTACCCGGGTACGCCGTTGATCGTCGTGGATTCCCTGACTACGTTCATAACCCACTCCTCAATCGAGGAGACCATGACGTTCTTCGAAATCTGCAAACAATACTGCGACCGTGGCACAACGGTAATGATGGTAGTGAACTCTTATGCCTTCGGCGAGGCGGACCTCGCCAGGGTCCGCTCCATTTGCGATGCTCACCTCAGCCTCAGGAACGAAGAGGTCGGCGACCGACTGATCAAGGTCCTGGAGGTCGCCAAGGTGCGTGGAGCCCAGATGAGCACCGGAAACATCATCAGCTTTGACGTGGAGCCCATGCTGGGCATCAAGATTATCCCTGTGTCGAAGGTCAGCGTATAGCCGGGGCGGAGGCGGAGGAGCTCTATGATCGAGATCGCGCTCCCTTACGAGGTAGAGGCCGGCGAGGATTCCCATGGCGGGGACCCCTTCGCATGCACGCTTTACAAGATGCTTCCGAAAGCCATGAAGCTGACCACCAAACAGGACGTGCATTTGTTGGAATATCTGCACAAGGTCCCGGTGAACGAGGTGGGGATTCCGGAATACTACGTCGAGCTTACCCGCAAGCTGAAAGACAAAAAGAAACTTAATCTGATCTACCCTGTCGGCAACAGTATATATATCCATGTTATGGACGATCCCGAAGGCGGCCGGGGTTACTATATCGCCGTCGAGCCCACGCTGAGAGAGCACTTGAATGAACGGGAGTTGGTCCACGATGTTGAGATGCAACTCCTGAACTATGCCGAAGATTTTGAAAGCGCCGACTCGCCGGAGGACCTGCAGGAGGTTTTCAAGGCAGTGTTGGACAAGATCATGAATATACAGGCCGGCGATGACGACAGCGACGAAGAGGTCAGCGGCCCCCTTGGCTACGTCCGCGACCTGATATTCAAGTCACTGGCCGCCAAGAAAAAGAAGGGCATGGACCTTAGCGCGGATGACGCCAAGGTACTGAAGTACATTATGGTACGCGACAAGCTGGGCATGGGCGTCCTGGAGCCGCTGATTCTGGATACGAATATTGAGGACATCAGCTGCAGCGGTGTGGGGCCTATTTTCGTAGAGCATAAGATATTCGATAGCCTGCGCACTTCCTTTGGCTTCGACAACGAAGTCGAGCTGGACAAGTTCGTCCTGAGGCTCTCGGAACGCATAAAGAAGCCCGTGACGGTCAGAGTCCCTGTTGTCGACGCCTCTCTTCCGGACGGCTCCCGTATCAATATCGTGTACGGAAGCGACGTATCCAGAAACGGCAGCAACTTCACCATTCGTAAGTTCTCGGAGACGCCCCTGAGCATCCTGGAGCTGGTGAAATTCGGCAGCCTGGATTTCATGATGGCAGCCTTCCTCTCCCTGGCCATGGAAGAGGGGTTGAATATTTTTGTGGCGGGCGAAACCGCATCAGGTAAAACCACGCTTCTGAACGCCATTACGGTGTTCATCGACGCGAACGCGAAGATAGTCAGCATTGAGGACACGGCTGAGGTGCAGGTGCCTCACCCTAACTGGATCAGAGAGGTCACCCGACAGTCCAAGCCGGGAGAAGAGGGCTCAGGCGTCGGCATGTTCGACCTCTTGAAGGCGGCCCTCCGTCAACGCCCGGACGAGATAATCATCGGTGAGATTCGTGGAGAGGAAGGTCTCATCGCATTCCAGGCCATGCAGACCGGTCACTCCGTTATGGCGACGTTCCACGCGTCGTCTGTCGCCAAGCTAATCCAGAGGCTGACGGGTAGCCCCATCAGCGTGCCGAAGACCTACATAGACAATCTCAACCTGGTCGTCATTCAGGAAGGCGTCAAGCTACCAGATGGCAAACCAGGCAGGCGTGCCACAAGTATTTCGGAAATAATCAGCTACGATTCGGTTTCCGACGCGTTCTCATTTGCCGAGCTTTTCAAGTGGGACCCCGTTACGGACAAGTTTGACTTCGTAGGAGAGAATAATAGCTTCCTGCTGGAGTACAAGATCGCACCCCAGAGGGGTATCCCCCCCAACAAGAAGCGTCAGATCTATGCGCTGATAAGAAAGCGCGCCAGGATACTGGAGAAGCTGGCCGAGAAGGGCGTGACCGAATACCAGGAGTTCTATAAGGTCATCGCCAAAGCTCAGAAGGACGGGATTTTCTGATTCTCCAGTCGGGGGGTAGATGTTCCATCCACATCCTACATTTGCCGCATACCCACGCCGATATCCGCAGCAAATCCACACAGCCATGTTTTGAGATTTTGGAGCCGGGTTACTTTTCTTGTAACAGCGCTGCTATCCGGACTGTAAATAGCACACCGGTCTCGGCGCTGATTCCACAAGGAGGGACCCGATGCTCGACAGAGCAGGCCACGACTCCTCGCCAGGCGACGCCATGGAGGGCCGCGTAGAGGAGTTGTGGCACCGTTTTGGGCTCCATAACTCGGTCCCCGGCTCCGGAAATTCCGAGCCGGTTTCCAGCCAACAGGATTCGCCCCCCGAGGAAATCTCCGACCCGGAGACGTACGTTAGCTCCGAATCCAAGTCCCCCACCGCCGAGACGGCCGACGCCGACGCCACCGTCAGGTCGAGCATGGAGCACGCGGACGCGTGGGAGACGCAGCGCCAGATATCCGACGAGCTAGCGGAGGCACGCGAGATACGGGCCCAGCTGAGCCAGCAGCGGGACCAGATATACGCAGAGGTAACGGAGCGTGTTCAGGGCATAGTGGAATCGGCCATCGTGCGCGCCCAGGGGGAGATCGCAGACCTGAAAAGGCACGCCATTGACGAGATAAAGATCGTCCTCAAGCGCATAGAGGCCCTGCAGCAAGAGGCAGTTGAGGAGCTGAAGATTCAGCGGATTCTCAACGACGTTGACCAGCTCAAGGCGACATCGGAGTGGATGACTACGTCGGAGTCCAGCACATTCGTCAAAGACGGCGCGGAGGGGTAGGGAAGTCGGTACCGCCCACCCTAGTACCGTACTTCATTGACTCTCAGATACCGGTATGCAGGGTCGCGGGTGCGCCACTCGGGTCCCTCTAATCGCTCTCGTACAGGCTGGATCTTATCCCCTGAAGCACCCTGTTAAGCACCTTTGTCGCACCCGCCGCGCCAACGTCCTGGTCTGTGCTCTCTGACGCGAAATTGCTCACCGCATCGTTAATTACATCCGAAATGGCTGCCTGCGAGGCGCCGCCCTCCCGACCGCCTGCTGCTGAAGGCGGGGAGAAATCCCTGAACGTGGCGACTGGCCTGGCATTTTCCTCACCGCCGAACCGTCTCACGACATCATCCAGAGCCATCGTCGCTTCTTCAGACCGCCCCAGCTCGCTCAGTGCCTGCGCCTTTGCTATGAGCGCCTTGGCCACCGATTTCCGGAGCCCGGGCGACGTTCCAGAGCTGAAGCCCTCCACGATACTGTCGAACGTCGATATCGCCTTCTCGGCATCGCCCATGGCCTTGAGAATGCCGCCCTTGGCCAGCAGGGAACCTGCCACGCCTTCCCGTATCTCCGTGGCCTGCATGTTGCCATATCGGCCGGCTACATCTTCCAGACACGCAACGGCATCCGCCGGGTTGCCTTCGGCGGCGAGGCTATTGGACTTGGCCACCAGCGCAACTATTGCCAGCTCCTGCAGGTTTGGCGAATCGCTGCCGCCCAATCTGTTGACCACGTCTTCGTAGGCGGCAATGGCTTCCTGATGGCGGCCAACACTCGCCAGCCTGTAGCCCTTGATAACCAGCGCGTTAACAACGTCCTCACGCATTGCGGGGCTTTCCATGTCTCCGTATCTGGCCACCGCGTCATCGTACACGGCTATCTCTTCATCGATTCGACCCTGGCTGCCGACACGGAGTCCTTTCACCAGCAGAAGACTGGATGCGCCCTCCCTCAACGAGTCATTAAGTGTGCCATCAACCATTGACGCTACCTGCTCGAACACCTCTATGGCGTCTTCCGGATGGCCCGTGTCGCTCAGGCGATTTCCTTTGGATATGAGCGCGCTTGCCATGCACGTCAAGATTATGGGATCTTTCGATGCCGAGAACATTGCCAGGGCCTTGTCGTATGCCGTTATGGCTTCTTCGTGCCGATGAAGCTCGGCCAGACGGTTGCCCCTGGATACCAAGGCATTGGCCACGGCCTGTTGCAGATAAGTCTGCGGAGAATCTGCAAAGCGCGACGCTACTTCTTCGTATGTCACGAGAGCTTCTTCAGAGCTGCCCAGGTCGGCCAGCGCCTCCCCCTTGTTGAGTAGCGCGTTGGCAAGGTCCTCGCTCAGTTCCGCCTCCGACGCCTGTTCGATCAGAGCGATGGTCTCGTCGCAAATCGCCACCGCCTCGGAGAGCCTTCCCACCTCCCGGAGCCGGTGCGCCTTGTTAACCATCGCGTTGGCCACGCGGTCCCTGAGCGCCGGGGTTTCGGCGCGTCCATACCGCCTTACCACCTCATCATAGGCGTCAAGCGCCTCCTCATTCCTGTCGAGGTCCTCCAGACGATGGCCCTTGGCCACGAGGGCGCTGGCGGTGCGCTCCATCAATGACAGATCGTCCGATTCGACGTATCGCAGCAGGACATCGTCGTAAGAGGCCAAGGCCTCGATTGCGCGTCCCATGGCGCCGAGGCGGTTTCCCTTGTTGACCAGCGCGTTGGCCACGTATATCCGCATGGCAGGCTCCGCTGCCTCGCCAAAGCGTTCCAGCACCTGGTCATAGGCAGATATAGCCTCCTGAGATTTTCCCATGAGACCGAGCCGAAATCCCAGGTTCACCAGCGCGCCGGCCACCCGCTCCCGTAAGGCAGGTGTTTGACCCTCGCCAATGCGCTGGACCAGATGTTTGTATGTCCGTATTGCGTCATCGTCACGACCGAGGCTGCCCAGCCGGTTTCCCTTGGCCAGCAGCGCCCCGGCGACGTGTGCGCGAAGACCCGGGGCCTCGGACTCACCGTAACGATTAAAAACCTCCTGGAATACGGCGAGGGCCTCGTCATCTCGTCCCGTAGACGCGAGGACGTTGCCCTTGGCAACGAGCGCCGCTGCTACAGAATCTTGCAGGGACAGGGCCTCATCATCCCCGAATCGCGCAATGAGGTCATCGAAGGCCAACGCCGCCTCATGGTCGTCTCCCAGGCGGTTCAGCAGTTGCCCTTTAGCCAATATGGCCATGGCCAACTGCTTTCTGACCGCAAGCTCCTGCACGTTGCCGAATCTTACGAGCACCTCTTGGAAGGCCCCGATGGCCTCCTCGTGATGGCCTGTGCCGGCCAGGCTGTTGCCCTTGGCCACCAGTGCTACGGCGGCGAGCTCCCGTAGATTGGACTTGCCTGCGTCGGCGCCTCCATCGTTTCTGAGCTTCACGATGAGGTCGTATCCCGCCACCAAATTTTCTGATCCGGCGTCCCATCCGAATATGGTTGAACGCATTTTCAATCCTGCCAATGCGGATGTGCCTGCGGCCGGCAGGCGTGAAATATTGGAATCAATCGGGTACCTGTGTAATCTCGGTACCTTTCGGGTTATTTAGTAGATAAACATGTACCTGAAATGCAAAAACCTGATGCGGCCTTGCGCTCCCCGAATCCCTGGTTGAGCGGTGGAATCGTGTATGTTGGCGGGCGCATGCAGCCCCAAGTAAATGAATTCATTTTTGCCGATTATCGAATAATCGGCCTGCACTGGTTTTACAGACAAACACACTGTTTATGCTGGTAAAAGATAAGGTGAGGACGGAGAAGGCGGTGAGCGCGACCAGGACCATTATCGTTGAGGACGAACCTCTGTTTCGCCAGCTGATACTGAGCCTGCTGGCCGGCGATCCTGAAATTGACGTGGTCGCCGAAGCAAGCACGGGGGAGGACGCCATAGGGCTGGCGGAGAGGCTCCAACCAGAGGTCGTACTGATGGACATCGAGCTGGGCAGCGGCATGTCCGGCATTGAGGCGGGGTTTGCCATCAAGTTTGCGCGTCCGAGTACCGGCATCGTGGTGCTTTCCAGCCACGTCAACAAGCAGCTCATCGTGAATTCCGGAGGCTGGTCGTACCTCTTGAAACGCAACGTGCGAGATATCTCCTCCGTGACGCGGGCCATCAGGGGCGCCTCCTGGGGCATGCTGGTCATCGACCCTCAAATTACAGAAATGCTGAACCCCAGGGCCAACACGGCGCTTGTAAAGCTGACCGTGGACCAACTTCAGCTCCTGGAAAGGGTTGCCCACGGCATGTCGGACATGGCCATAGCAGAAGAAATGGCGATGGCGGAACCGGACATTTCCCGACAGCTTGTTGAGATCTGTCAGGTCTTGCAAATAAAGCTGGACAACCGCGTCGATACGCGGGTAGCGGTGGTAAAGGCCTATCTGGACCAGACGCGCGGATTTTGATGGAGTGGCAGGCACACGAGGCAGGATATTGAATGGCTACCAGAATTCTTGTTGTAGATGACGAGAGACAACTTCGGAACCTCGTTGGCGAATGGCTCACGGAGGCCGGCTTCGAGGTGATTATGGCCGGAGACGGTCAGGAAGGCGTTGCGCGGCTTCAGCAGCATGACCCCGCGCTGGTCATATCGGACGTGTGGATGCCTGGTATGGACGGCTACCAGGTCTGCCGCCTGACCAAGCGCCTGTCCACCGCGCCGGTGCTGATGATGACAGGCGTGCCCAACGAGGCCGCCATTCTTAAGGAGACGAACGTCGGGGCGGACGATGTTCTGCTGAAGCCCTTCGACGTTGGTGACCTGTTGAGCCGCGTAAACAAGCTGCTGAAAGAGCACCCGGGTGGCAAACTCAACCGTGCGCCTCGTCCAGCGCCTCCGCCCGCGCCTGCGCCTCAACCCGCTGCGCCCCCTCCAGCTCCCGAACGGGTGGCCGCGCAGCCGGCATCAGGACCGCATGTCGCCGTCCAGGCCCAGCCATCCTCGGAGCAGCCTGCTAAGGAGCAGCAGACGCAGTCACCGGAGCAGTTTCTCATTCAGGTGTTCAAGGCGCTGCCGGATATAGATAAGGACCTGCTGCTCCGCATGGCCCAGAGGCTGATTCAGCGGTAGGGGACACACTCGCCGCACGCCTGGGTAATGCTCAGCCGTTTAGATTTTTCGTCGAATCCAAATGCCTTTTGAGGCGTTTGAACTGCTCAAGAGTCACCTCCGACTCCCCCTCGGACCGATGCACCTTTCCCGTCACCTGCAGCGTAAAGCCTTGCCGGTTCTTTTGAAGAGAAAGGCGAGACCCGTCTTCACCTTTCCAGATGAAATCCATCAACTCCCGGTTGATGTTTGGGCCAAGCTGGTCCGCCAGGCCATAGCCAATGCAATTGCCGCCTGCTGTATCACATTGCGGCCACGATGATTTGATCCGGGGTAATCCAGCGCGGTCCTGACCATCTATCATAATTCTTCACAACGATGTGTTTTTGGATTGGAAATAACGCCCACTTCCAAGACCCTGGCCCTATTCACATGTAACGCCTGGCCCCGTTTTGGCGCGGCATCAGGCACGCAGAATCCGACGCCCCAACATCTACCAAAGCCGCACAGTAAGGCATTTGCCTGAGTGTATACACTGCATTCACTGCCCGGTCTCATAGCTCCCATACAGGTTTTCAGATATTGTAACGTCGTTCACGGGATTGTGAAGTACGCCTGGGCCGTACTCCGCAGCCACGCCTTACCCGAATTTTACGGCCAATTCCACAACGTCGGCATGGTTTAGTGACAAAGGTGCATACTGTACAATCGCATTTATTCCGGAAAAGATTTCGAAAACCCCGCCAATCATTCTGTGAAAATGGCGCCGGGGCATGATAAAGGCCCGCTGAAATTCTTGTGGGCGTGAACGGTCGGCAGCGCAGGCCAAAGAACCTTGAAGGCGCCGCCAGTTGAAATCCGCCGCGCCTGCGGAGGCTGCATGGCGCTAGGGCCCTTTGAGTACTGAGGGTGATGCTGGGGAGGAGAGCCGAATCCATGTGCTGAACGCGGCTACACTCCCGCGTTGTCCAAGTGGTTTCCAACTCTGTCCCGCAGTGCGTTCGATGCTCAG
>JACZVF010000223.1 GCA_022572805.1 Chloroflexota bacterium | reverse complement strand
CATGGAGGGCCCGTTCCCCTGGCGGGCCAGCAGCACGTGCTCACGGGTCTGGGGAATGGGGCCGTCGGCAGCGCTCACCACCAGGATCGCCCCGTCCATCTGGGCCGCGCCGGTGATCATATTTTTGATGTAGTCCGCATGTCCGGGGCAGTCCACATGGGCATAGTGCCGCTTGTCGGTCTCATACTCCACGTGCGCCGTCTGGATGGTGATGCCCCGCTCGCGCTCCTCAGGGGCGTTGTCGATGTCGTCGAACGACATGCTCTGGGCCAGGCCGCGCTGGCTCAGGACGTGCGTGATGGCCGCCGTCAAGGTGGTCTTGCCGTGGTCCACGTGACCGATGGTGCCCACGTTCACGTGCGGCTTGTTGCGGATATATTTTTCCTTCGCCATGTTTTTTATAGCCTCCGTCGAATTTTACCAGGACCCTGCCCACCGGGGTCACCGCGAGCCTACAACCGGACTCGAACCGGTGACCTCTTCCTTACCAAGGAAGTGCTCTACCTGCTGAGCTATGTAGGCACCGTGAGCGGGAGACGAGACTCGAACCCGCGACCCTCAGCTTGGAAGGCTGATGCTCTACCAACTGAGCTACTCCCGCATCGCTCCTATTAGAAGCGTGCAGCAGGCGGCCAGGAGCCCGCCGACTGCATACGGTGGGGAGAGAAGGATTCGAACCTCCGTAGACATTACGTCGGCAGATTTACAGTCTGCTGCCTTTGACCGCTCGGCCATCTCCCCGATTCCATATTTACCGCCGAATTGCGGTCATCTGCCTGCTTGGGCCATAACTTATACGCTGCAATGTGAGCCACCAGCAGGAATCGAACCCGCGACCCTCTGATTACAAATCAGATGCTCTACCAACTGAGCTATGGTGGCGCAAGCCCTCAAATAGCGGGGTTAATAGAGCTACGTAGTTTACGACCGGTAAAAATGGGAATACAACTAGGAATTACTCCTGGTGATTAAAAAATTCGGCGAGACAGCCTCTCATATCTACCCGGCGCCAGCTCAACGGGGATGACTCGACCAGCCGGTGCTGAAGGATTCGGGATGAACCGCCTCACGGCGTTTCCCAGCGGTGTGTGTTTTGCTCACTACAATCTGTTCAGATTCAGGGGATTCACTTCCGAATCTTACTAAAATTCTTCAAAGAACAGGGCGCTATTCCAATATATAAATATACCGGCGATAATGACTGATAAAACAACCTGCCCCAGACCGGAATTATATCGACAGCCGAGTCGATTGCAACCGTCTGAAGGGAGCCGCACACATCACCCTTGCTTCACTTAACCTTGTTTCCAAATGGTGCCGGTGGCGGTGTCCTCGAGAACAATACCCCGGTCCAAGAGCTGATCGCGGATGGCATCGGCGCGGATCTGACTAATGCGGTCAACAGGCGGCAATACCCCAGGCGAGAAACCTTCGGCGATATCGATATTGGACCTGTTGCAATTTTGTTACAGGGTCATTGCGAAACCCATCCAAGGTTCTCACCACCCATTCTTCCGCCATTTCCACCTTAGTTTTGACAGGCTGGAGGGTCAGGATACATTCAGGACTTCGATCAATCGGATATTCGCCAGAAATGGAATCGCATTTGAGCTAGAAGAAAACGGTCAAATTGAGAGAATGGCACCCATAGGTCTTCGGGACATCCTGCATTCGGCCATGTTCAATACTCGCGACCAAGAACTTGATTCACTCCTTAGTGACTCACGCACCAGGTATCTTGACCCTGACCCTGCGGTCCGAAGGGACGCATTGGAAAAGTTGTGGGACGCATGGGAGAGGCTGAAAACGTTAGAACCCGGAAACGACAAACGCGCTTCAGCGGGGAAGCTCTTAGATATTGCGTCCGATGAGCCAAAATTTCGTGAATTATTGGAGCAGGAAGCCAAAGAACTCACCCGTATCGGGAATACCTTTGGAATTCGCCATAGTGAAACAACGCAAACTCCACTGCGGCTAAATGAACACGTGGATTATTTGTATCATCGCCTGTTCTGCCTAATTCGGCTTTTGCTGCAAGTGTCCAGTCGAATGGGTTTACAGCAATTCAGCCCTCCAGAACCACCGCGCCCTCGTCTGTAAGCATTAAGTAAGGCTCGCCGAACTGGGTCTCGCTGGCCAGGTCCCAGTCCTCGGAGGACTCCGACGGCTTCAGGCGGATGCCCCAGTCGCCGCCGAAGACCAGGTGCACAACCGCCTGGCCGGAGTCCGACACAGGGGCGTACATGGCGGGGCAGGGCGTGCCGTCGCCTTCGCTACTCCAGCCCGTGACGTCGTACACGCCGATGTCCCTGCCAGGCTCGTCCAGCACCACCTGGGATATCGGGACGGGGTCGGCGTGGGACTCGTACAGCATTAGCGGCATGTACTCGCTGTTGGCGTTCTCCTCGACTTCCAGGTAGATGGACTCAGGCATTTGTGGGGCTCCCAACTGACAATTGCAAGACTAAGTTAAGTAAGGGTTGGGTGGGGCCGGCGTTACGTCATGATCATATGAGGAAAGTCGATCGCTTGCGCAAAGCCCCCGCACTCGTATTGCTACGAATTTCTCGAACTTCCGGCTTCAGAGGCGAATGTAAACTATTTTTGATAATTACCGAACACTTTCGCAGGCGGTAAGTGGTCATCTCCGGCTCGATGGGGGCCACGGGCATGTACTCCGCCTCCTCCTGGACCTTGGCAACGATGAACCAGGGGCCGTCCTCCTCCATGGCCTGCATGAAGACCGACTGCAGCTCCTCCTCGTCCTCGACGGTGGCTGTCTTCGGAATGCCGCAGCTCCTGGCCACCTGCTCCAGGTCGGTGCCGAATGCAGTGTGGCTGGGCTGGTTGCCTGTCTGCGCCCACTGCTCGTTGTCCCACACGACGACGATGAGATTCTTGGGCTGCTCCCGGCCTATGGTGGCGATGGTCCCCATGTTCATGAGCAGGGAACCGTCGCCGTCCAGCGATACGACCCGCTCGTCGGTGGACAACGCCATGCCCAGGGCGATGGACGAGCACAGTCCCATCGAGCCGTAGGTGTAGAAGTTGCGGTCCCGATGTCCCGCGTGCCACAGCTCGTCGGTGGATGGGCCCAGGTTGGCGACTACGGGTGCGTCGCCCACGTGGTTCAGCAGCATCCTGGTCGCGGAGAACCTATGCAAGTTTGCCTCCATGCAGCAGCGGTGTCAGGCAGAGCGCCAGGGGCTGCCGCGACGAGTAACAGAGCTTGACCGCGCCCGACACACGCTGCATGAGCTTATCGTCGGAGTCCAGCGTGCAGTGGGGCAGCCCAAGCACGTCCATGATAGGTCTCGTGGCCCGGCCCATGGCGACCTGCGCTATGTTGAACTCGCCTACCTCGCCGCGCAGGTTGATGAACATGGGAATCGGCACCCTGGCAGGTATGCACAGGCTGGCGAGCGCGTTTATGCAGTTGCCAAACCCGCTGGACTGCATGAACACGGCGGCGTTGCGTCCTGTGGCGTACGCGCCGACGGCAATGCCGATGGCCTCCTCCTCCCGCGTGGCCGAGACCACGTGGAAGAACCGGTCATCCTGCATCAGCCTGGTTATCTGGTGAATGCTAATATCAGGCACGTAGGCGATGAGGGAGACCTCGTTCTCCTTCAGCGCTTCAACAATGGTCTCTGCCCAGTTCAATGGTGAGCCTCCAAAACTCCAACCTTACCCTAGTATTTGATGCCGAAAGCAATCTCCATCCGCCCCCTCTCCGAACTCGGATAGAGGGATGGGCGTTGGCTCAAATACCCATTATGTTGTAGCCGGTGTCCACGTGTACGATCTCACCCGTGATGCCGCTGGCCATGTCGCTCAGCAGAAAGAGGGCCGTTTTGGCGACCTCCTCCGCGGTGATGTTACGGCGCATGGGCGACCGCTCCCTGTGGATCCGCTTCATGTCCCTGTAGTGGCTTATGGCCCGCGAGGAGAGCGTGTCCAGCGGACCGGCGGACACGGCGTTTATGCGAATGTTGTCCTGCCCCAGGTCGGAGGCGATCTGCCTGACCTCGTTTTCCAACGCCGCCTTGGCGGTGCCCATGACGTTGTAGCCGGGGTAGACGCGCTGTGATGCCTCGAAGGTGACGGCGAGTATTGAACCGCCTTCGGTCATGAGGGGCGCGGCGTAGCGGGCGACGGGCAACAGGGAGTAGGCGCTGATGTCCAGGGCGTCCTGGAATCCCTTGCGGCTGGTACTGGAGAATTCGCCATCCAGGTCTTCTTTATGGGCATAGGCGACGCTGTGAATGGCGATGGAGAGGGAGCCAAAGCGCTTGCCCATTTCATCAAAGACGTTCTTGATGTTGGCGTCGTCGGTGACGTCGCACTCCAGGAGGGTGACGTTGTCCCAGCCTTCGACCAGCTTTTCGACGCGGTCCTTGAGACGTTCGCTCTGGTATACGACGGCCAGGTTGACACCGGCGTCGTGGAGGGCCTGGGCGATGGCCCATGCGATGCTGCTGTGGTTGGCCACGCCGAAGACGACGCCTGTCTTGCCATGTAGGTCAATGGTGGTCACGCGGGCACCTCCGACTGGTCCTGCTGTTCCCGGCTATCTATGACGTCAGGGCCGGTGCTGTAAGATTCACGGGTCATCCGGGCTGCCTCGTAGGCCTCACGCTCCACCTGGAGTCGCGGCGTTTCGATGCCCTTTGAGATGAGCCGGGCCCAGATGTGCCGCCATGCGTAAATGACCGAACCCCACTCCAATCTCTGGAGGACGTGGCAGTACTGGTGGACGAGGTAGGCCAGGGTTGAATTGTCGGCAAGCTGACCGTCCAGTTCCCTGTCCAGGTATCTTCTTGCGATAATGATCGTTGGCCCTATAAAAGGCAAGGGCAGGATAAAGCCGGTGGAGCGTGGCCAGATTATGCCGAAGACGCGGGCGGCGTTCAGGGCCCTGGAAGAGACGCCATGCCGCCTGAGTCGTTTGCCAGTGACGCTGTATGAGGGGAA
>JACZVF010000034.1 GCA_022572805.1 Chloroflexota bacterium | reverse complement strand
GTGTCCGTTTGCCGGCGGGAGTACGTGGCGCATCCTGGGGCGCTGAAGCCCTTGACTATGCCTCCGTTTTTAACCACGGACGTAAACACCCGGAACTCCGTCCGGGCGGCGATTTCCGAGAGATCGGCCATGTCCAGGTCGAAGCGCAGGTCCGGTTTGTCGGTGCCATACAGCGCCATGGACTCCGCGTAGGTAAGCCTGGGGAACGGCTTTATCAGCCACTTCTCAGGGAACAGAGACTCGACAAGCTTGGTGTAGAGCTCCTCGATGAGGTTGAGGACATCGTCCTCTTCCACGAAGCTCATCTCCAGGTCGAGCTGCGTATGCTCCGGCTGCCTGTCCGCACGTGGGTCCTCATCCCGGAAGCACCTGGCAATCTGGAAGTAGCGCTCGACGCCTGCCGCCATCAGAAGCTGCTTTAGCTGCTGTGGCGACTGGGGCAACGCGTAGAAGCGGCCCGGGTAAAGCCTGCTGGGCACCAGGTAATCGCGGGCGCCCTCAGGCGTACTTTTTATAAGGATCGGAGTCTCGATCTCAAGGAAACCTCGCTCGTCCAGAAAGTCCCTGATGAACTTCACCACTTTGTGCCTTATGATGAGCATGTCCCGCATGGCAGGCCGGCGCAGGTCCATGTACCGGTACTTGAGGCGGACGAGTTCGTCTACCTCGTTATCCTCATTGATGTAAAAAGGAGGAGTTTTGGACTCGTTCAGGACGGTAATTTGGCTGATGGCGACCTCAACATCGCCGGTAGGCAGATTCGGGTTTTCGCTGCCTTCGGGACGCTTAACGACTTCGCCGATAACCTGGACCACCCACTCGTTTCTTAGCTGCTCCGCAATGCCGTGCGCCTCCGGGGCGTGTTCCGGGTTAAAGACGACCTGTACCAGGCCCTCGCGGTCTCGCAGGTCTATGAATATCAGGTTGCCGTGGTCCCTGCGGCGGTTGACCCAGCCGGCCAAGGTCAAGGTCTTGCCAATGTGTTCGGCACGCACGTCGCCGCAGTTTATGGTTTTCAGCAAGGTCGTATCCCCTTCGGCAATGCCCTTGAAAATATACTGAGAAGACCGATGTGGATTCAAGGGCTAAACGCCGGTCTGTCCAGCGACAGGCATCAGCGATGCAGCCCGGCATCGGCTCAACTTGTCTGAAGATTATACAGGTTTTGGGCGTGGAGAGGCCCAAGTATGGCGCGTCGAGTAGTGCGCAAGCACGCCAACCCAACGCGGCTTAAAGCGGAAGATGGGCAGTGAGTCAGGCGCCGGAGCCGAATCCTCGCTTCTTAACAGTAAGATTGACAAACGTCTCGGTGCGCCTGACGCCCACAATCGTGCCCACCTTCGTCCGAAGGAATATGCCCAGGTCTTCTGCTGTAGGCAGGGCCGCCCAGGCGAATATGTCGAAAGCGCCAGTTGTCACCGCAACCCAGGTAACCTCGTCCAGCCTGGAAATGTCGTCCGCCGCCCGATCAATCTTATCGGGCTCTACGGTCACACCGATGAGGGCTTCAGACCGAAACCCCAGCTTGCCGGGGTCCAGCATAGCGATGACGTGAATATACTCCTCGTCCACTAATCGTTTGAGTCTTCTTCTGACCGTTCCCTCGCTGACGCCCGCTTGCCTGGCAATTCCCGCATTTGATGCCCGCCCATCTTGCTGGAGCATCGAAATAATGTTTGAGTCCAATTCATCCATGTCTCAAAGCACCTAGATAATCCACGTTGTCGAACCAAGTCACTATCTCAAAAAGGCGGAAGCCTTGTTCTAGCCCACCGCCCAGGAGGGGGCTCTTGTTCCTGGAGGCACATCCTCCAGCCCCTCTGGACTCCCCCATGACGATTTTAAGATAGTGACTAAATCATACTGATGTCACACGAAAAATGTCAACAACTGCCCTTTGCTCACTGGCACCGCGTTACGAATATCGTAAACAAGAGATTTTGGCTTAGGAAATGAATTCCTGAAACGGTATTACGCATTCATGATTAGCAAAAGATTAGGTGCTTATTCATCGCCCGCCCACGCGAATATTGCCACGACGGCGATGGATAGGGATCAATTCGCAGTACGAACACCGTTCGTCTATGGCCAACAGTCGCCAAACATCAACACGCGCGAACAGTGGTGAATGGAGCGTTTTCGCCGCCGGCGAGCGTCAACGGATGCCGGAGCAAAGGCGAATACCCTTATCGCTAGAAGCGGCGAATGGATAACCAGAAGGCCACGCCCATACCCAAGAGCAGCAACAGAGGTAGCTGCTGGAACACGCTAATGATCGCGAAGCTTATCGGGAATGAGGCGACTAACATGCTGCCCGCGCCGATGAATTTCAGCGTTCGCCCCTTTTTTCGATTGACCGACAGCGAGACGGCCTCGCCGACGACGTAGCCTATGCCCGCGACGACGGCGATGTGCAGGTATGGGAACAGGAAGGGCACGAGGAGAAGGACGTTGTTTACGAAAATAAACGCCACGCCTAGCGCAAGCGCCGACACCACCCCGGCAGCGATACCTCTCGCCATAAATACCGGCGGTACGTTGTACGTGGGAATGCGGGTGGCCCTCGCGCACGTTGGGCAGCGGGCGCCCACGGGCGTTTGCACCATACAGGCCGGGCAGATCAACTCCTCACACCGGCTGCACCTGAGGTTAGTCTCGTTTTTGGGGTTCCTGGGGCAGTAGCTTACTTGGGTCATCGTTTGGCTCTCAGGCCTTAGTAATGGAATCGGGAAGACGACGGGTCCACTCGTCTTTCCTGGCTACGTCTCTATCCCATAGGATGCGGTAAAGATATACTCGGAATCGCCCTTCCCGTCGGTCCGGCGGTTCCCAGTTGGCCGTCAGCCGCTTCGCCACCAACAACACGCCTATCATCAATGTTAGGGCTATGATCTCCACGGGCCGCTGGAAAAGGTAGGCCATGACAGGCAGCGCCAGAAGCGACACCAGGGTCCAAAATCCCGTGTCTTTGAAAATCAACATTCCCACTATGCCCACCGCTGCACCAAGTATAATCCACTCTGGCCATAACCAGAAGACCAGGAGCAGACCGATGGCGGTGGCGACTCCCCGGCCTCCCGTGAATCCGAGGAAAGGAGACCAGTTATGTCCTGCTATCGCCGCCAGCCCTATGCCTACCTGCGCAGCCAGGCTCTGGTCCAGCAGCCTGGCCAACAGCACCGGCAGGATCCCTTTGGCAACGCAGTCGAACGTGCCGATTGATATCCCTATGACGTTGCCTATTAGGGAGAGGGCGTTGGATGCCCCGACGTTACCGGAACCATACTCACGTATATCGATGCCGAATCGGTAACGGGCAACCAGGTAGGATGTGGGAATGGCTCCCCACAGGTATGCCGCCAAGATGAAGGCTATGCCTGTAAATGACATCCGTCCGCCGGACTCGAAGAAATCATATACGTAGCATAGCTAACGGGAATATTCTTTGGAAGGGCTTCCCATTCGCAATGCACGAATGCCTTGACCGAATACTGCGGCCGAATACCGGGAACAGCCGCGAACCGTGATGGCTGCCCTATGCCGGCAGCACCGCTATTGGCGCCCCGCCTACATGCGATCCTTCGCCGCCCGCAGCGCCACCACGGTGGAGAGCGGGGGGCCGGCCATGCCGGGCTCAGGTTCGTTGGGGTTACCCGAGGCGTGGTAGTCGCTGCCGCCACACGGGATGAGGTCGAACTTGTCGGCCAGGTCCTTCAAATAGCCGATCTGCTCAAGGGTGTAATCGCCGTAGTACACCTCCATGCCCACCAGACCTGCCTCCTTGAGACCTGCAAGCGTCTCGGTCAACGACCCCACCTCGTCCCTGTCCGATTTCGATTCAGAATACGTTGGGTGAGCCATCACCGGCACCGCGCCATGGTGCAGCAGCAGCTTGATGGCGTCCTCGGGAGTCAGTTTCATGCGCTCCACGTACGCAGGACCCTCCCGCCCAATGTACTTGTCGAAGGCGTCCTTCGGGTACTCCACATATCCTGCCTCTACCAGCGCCTGGGCGATGTGGGGCCGTCCGATGGAGGCGTCGCCCGCAATCTCCTTTACCCGCTCCCAGGAGATGTTTACGTCCATCTCCCCTAGCCTCTTCACCATGCCCTCTGCCCTGCCCTTACGTCCGTCTCGAAAGGTCTGGAGGACCTTCTGTAGCTCAGAGTCATTGTGGTCCACAAAGTATCCCAGAACGTGAATCTCGCCGCCCGGAACGTCGGTGCTCAGCTCGATACCCGGGATGATCGTCAGGTCTGGATACGACTTGGCCGCCGCGAAGGTCTCCGGTAGGCCGTTGGTGGTGTCGTGGTCGCTTATGGAAATGACCTTCAATCCCCGGTCAACGCAGAGGCGTATCAGTTCTGTGGGCGTCATGGTGCCGTCGGAGAACTTGGTGTGCAGATGAAGGTCGGCCTGTATTTCCGGCATTACCGTTTAACCAACTCCCTGTCCATTCGCAAGATATTCGTGGCGCGTCCGGTAGAATCGTCGAACTCTGACAGGACTCTGTTAAACCGGACCGGCCCCGTGTTGACTACCCGCAATCGCTGGGGGGTCTGGTGAAGAAACCTGGTCGGCACGTCCAAATCCGGCTCAGTCAATAGCTCGGGCAGCATAGCCTTGATGCCATTGCGCCCCAGCCGCTCGACGACGTCACCGATCATCAGTATACCCAAATTTCCTTCGTATCCGTCTAAAAAACGTGATTATGGGCTCAGGCTGGCAGGTGGACGATACACCTGGGATGCCTGCCGGCCTGAGCCCACACTAGAGGTTGCCCTAAATGACAAACACACAAAGGCCGCCGAGAGCTGCCACGCATATCTCGACGGCCTCACTCAAATCACTTTTGCTAGCGGGCGTACTCGACAGACCTGCTCTCTCGAATTACCGTTACCTTGATCTGCCCAGGGTAGACCAGGGTTTCCTCGATCTTCTTGACCACGTCGCGGGCCATCTTGGATGCCGTCGCGTCGTCTACGGCCTGTGGCTGCACCATGATGCGCACCTCGCGCCCCGCCTGTATGGCGAAGCACTTCTCTACGCCCTCAAAGCCTCGTCCAACCTCTTCCAACGCCTCCAGCCGCTTGATGTAATTCTCCACCGTGTCCCTACGGGACCCGGGCCGGGCGGCGCTGATGGCGTCGGCGGCAGCGACGATAAACGCCTCCGTGCTGCTCATGTCGTCGTTGTGGTGCTCGGCAATGCAGGCGCATATCGCCTTGGATATGCTGTGCCGCTGGGCGATGTCTGCGCCGATCTCGGCGTGGGGCCCTTCCACCTCGTGGGTAAGCGCCTTGCCCAGGTCGTGCAGCAGGCCGCCGGCCTTTGCCGTTTTCACGTTGGCGCCGATCTCCGAGGCGATCATGCCAGACAGGTGGGCGACTTCAATGCTGTGTTGCAGCACGTTCTCGCCGTAGCTGTACCGGTACTTCAGGCGTCCAAGCAGTCGGATGATATCCGGATTGAGCCCTCGGACTCCCACGTCGAAAACAGCGGCCTCGCCGCACTTCCAAACGCTGTCCGCGACCTCTTTCTCGGCCTTGGCCACCATCTCCTCGATACGCGCCGGATGGATTCTTCCATCGGCCACCAGTGTGGTGACTGCAAGCCTCGCCACTTCCCGACGAATCGGGTCAAAACAGGATAGCGTCACCGCTTCGGGCGTGTCGTCTATGATCATGTCCACACCCGTATACTTCTCTATGGCTCGTATGTTCCGTCCCTCTCGGCCTATAAGACGACCTTTCATGTCGTCATTGGGAAGGGGCACTGATGTCAGGGTAACATCAGAAACTACATCTGCGGCTAGTCGGTGAATTGCCAGGGCCAAGATGCTGCGGGCCTTGTCGTTGGCCTCTTCCTTGGCCTGCTCTTCGATGTTGCGGTACTGGACGGCAAGCTCGTGCTTGATGTCGTCCTCCGCGCGTCGCATGAGAATGTCTTTCGCCTCGGGCATAGGGAGATTGGCTACCTCCTCCAGCCGCCGAAGCTCACTCTGCCGAAGCTCTTCCAGCGTATGCTCAGCCTGTTCGGCTTCTTTCTCCTTGATCGTGAGAGTCTTCTCTCTGCGTTCCAAGTTGTTAGCGCGCCGCTCAACGTTCTCTTCTCTATTGGACATACGGCGTTCCGTTCGCTGGATTTCTGAGCGTCGCTCCCGGAGTTCCGATTCGGCTTCGCCACGCACCTTGATGGCCTCTTCCTTGGCCTCAATCACCAGGGCGCGCCTCTGTTCGCCGGCGTCCTCCAGGATCTTCTCTGCTTCCGACTTTGCTGCCGTTTGGCGCCTTCCGCCGGCAATTCGCTTGCCAACTACGACGCCGATTACCCCTAAGACTAGGCCGATCAGGACGGCGAGTATCGCTGCGATTGCGATTTCCACGTTACTCACCCTCCTATGTAAAAGTTCGTACCCTAGTTTACCTAGGATATCCGACCCTCCCATGGTATCGGCGGGGCCATAAAGTGTCAAGGTTGGCGGCTACAATGAACGGCCTCTTCCAGTCAACCACCGCAGCGTCGACTTTTCGCAAATCCGGATGTTCATACGTCATCTATACCGTCTAGCTTGACGATTGTCACCGGCCCAGATACAGTTGCCTCCGGTTGGCGACGCTATTCTGGAAGGCCTGCGCCGACGGGTTATTCGACCCAGGGTCCGTACCGTAAAGGCGCGTGATGGCAAATAGATTGAAAGAAAAGCTGAAGGCGGGTGAGCCTGCTTTCGGCGTGTCCGTAATGTTCCCTTCTCCGCAGATCGTGGAGATGGTGGGCAAGCTGGGTTTCGATTGGGTCATGATCGACTGCGAGCACGGCTCCATATCTACCGAGAGCATCGAGACCATGGCAATGGCCGCCGAGCTGACCGGCATTACACCCATTGCCAGGCCCTGGACCAACTCCGCCGAGGCTATTCTGCGAGTCATGGACAGGGGGGCGATGGGCGTACAGGTCCCCCACGTCAACACGGCCGACGACGCCAGAAGGGCTGTGCAGGCTGTAAAGTACTTCCCGGAGGGCCAGCGCGGGCTTGCCGCCGGCAGTAGGCCAGCCAATTACGGCTTCGGGCTGTCTATGTCCGATTACGTAGTGCGGGCCAACGCCGATACCCTGGTATGCGTACAGCTGGAGGAGCAGGAGGCCCTGCAAAATATCGACGAGATATTGCGGGTTGAGGGCGTGGACGTTTTTTTCGTGGGGCCGTCTGATCTCTCCCAGTCCATGGGTTATCCCGGCCGGTCAGGCGAACCAGTAGTGAAGCAGGCCATTGACGAGGCCTTCGCCAAAATTGTCGCGGCCGGCAAGACGCCGGGTTCCGCCGGCAATGCGCAGGCCACCAGGGGCTACCTGGAGCAGGGCGTCCAGTACCTCTACACACATCTGACAACACTTCTGGGAAGCGCCAGCGTCGACTTTCTTGGCTCGGTCAAGCCGTGACTACCGGTGTGGCCGGGGTATGACGCACTCAGGGCCGTTCCACGCAAGGCCGGTAAAGATTTAATCCCTCTCGCTTCAAATGTCGGCAGGCGGTCAGCGTCATAAGCGCCTGGGCCGCGCGACATCTGGTAGGCGAAAGCCCCGGCAGACATGAAGAATTTGGGAGCGCAACATGGCCCATGTCCAGAAAGGCGATACCGTTAGGGTGCACTACGTTGGAACTCTGGACGATGGCACCCAGCTCGATTCCTCTCGGGATCGGCAGGGGCCGTTGGAGTTCGCGCTGGGCCCGTGCCAGATGATCCCTGGTTTCGAGAAGGCGGTGCATTCCATGGAGCGGCGAGACACCGCGACGGTTACGATTCCGGCTGAGTACGCTTACGGACCCCAAGATGCCGGCTCGATGATGCTGGTGGAGCGGGCCAAGCTGCCTCAGGACGTGGATATCGAGCTAGGCATGCGCATGCAGGGGCAACGCGGGAACGGCGCCACCGCCGTGTTCACGCTGGACGGCAACCATCCCCTGGCTGGCCGCGACCTCACATTCGAGAAAGAGCTGGTGGAGATCATCTAGGACGGCTCAATCGCCTGCCGACTCCCGCGAGGCTTCCGCCACGGCGACGCCGGCGGCTTTCCTGTCCCTCAAGATACGACGTTTTCGACGCCAACGGACTAACTTCCAGACGGTGGGTTCGAAGTTGGCCCAGAACGGCGCAGGCCCTACAATCGGGTCCGGAGGAACGCTCTTGTGCAGCCATTCGCTCCTGAACCTGCGATATACCCTGTAAGACAGGAAGTAGGTCCACGGGTAGGTGGAGTTTAGCAAATGGTCGGTGATAACGTGCCCTACGTATCCCAGGACTGCGGCCACGAATATGGGGTGATGCCAGATCATCAGGGATGCCAGCAGCACCACTACCAGTTCCCAGGCATGCAGCAGCACGATCATGTGCTTTCTGTAGCCCTGGTATATCCAGTCGATCCAGTCCAGAACGTGGTCGCCGTCTATCAGCACCCCCGTGACTAATGCCGCGGGCACTGCTAATGGATTACCAGTGGCCTTCCACACGGTCACGCCAATGGCGGTGGAGAGCGCTACATGGCCGATGGGACCCAATTTTAAATCGCCTTTCAGAAACCTACCGAAGCCGCCGCCCGCCGCCCGTCTTGGAATTTCCGTATGGCGGATAAGTACGCGGACGCGGTCTGTCTTCAAACCCTCGAAAATTAATGGTCTGTTCCAATTTTAGCCGCGTTCAGCCGCCACCAGCCCCTCGTGACCAGGTAAACGCAGATTGTCCAGGATCTTGGATATCGAGTAACTCCGGTTCAAGGCGTAGAAGTGGATCCCCCGCACGCCCTGTTCCCAAAGGTCCTGAACCTGCCTTGTGGCGTAGTCTATTCCTGCCTCACGCATGCCGTCATCGTCGTCAGCGAACCGTTCGAGGATCGCCTCCAGCTTCGGGGGAATGCTTGCGCCGCAGAGCTGAGTGAATCTCCTTATCTGGGATGAGCTGAGCACGGGCAGCACACCGGCGACAATTGGCACGTCGATACCTGCCCCATGCGCCCTGTCCATGAAGGCGTAGAAGTCGTCATTGTCGTAGAAAAGCTGTGTCACCAGGAACCTTGCCCCGGCCTCCACCTTCCACCTGGTATGCTCCATGTCGGTGCGCAGGTCAGGCGAGGACACGTGACCTTCCGGGTAGCAGGCGCCTGCAAGGCAGAAGTTGAAATTGGCTGTTATATGCTTCATCAGGTCTGTGGCGTGGGCAAAACCGTCTTTGGCGGGCACGAAATCAGCTTCGCCTGCCGGGGGGTCCCCCCGCAGCGCGATGAGGTTCTCGATACCTGCGTTTTGCAATCGGCCCAGGACTCCGTCGATCTCTGGTTGGCTCTGGCCCGCGCATGTGATGTGGGCCATTATGGTGCAATCGGCCTCCCGCTGGGCCCGAATGGCTATCTCCTCGGTAAAGGCCCTGGTTGTGCCACCCGCGCCGTAGGTAACGGAAATAAAGTCTGGGTGATATTGTTCGAGCCGCATTATCGACCTGAACACGGCGGGGATGCCCTCTGCCGTGCGCGGAGGGTAAAACTCGTACGAAATAGTACGCCTGGACTCCAAAATATCGATGATTGTCATTGACGGGCTGTTAATTCCTGGTGGATTCGCCTTCTATACGTCACGACGGTCGGCGGCAGCTGTAGGACTGGCAGCTCCCACCCGGGTTGGTACGGGGCTGGCCTATAGTGCCGTAATTATCAGGCTTACGCTGTGAAATCATCCCTAAAACAACGTCCGTCCGAGCGTTTATAGCGCCCCCCGTTGTGTCTTCGGGACAATGTAATATGAGGTTAATGGAGGGCCGCTGGGCCTGTCAATTATCTTTAGGGTGGCCTATCCGCCTTGCGTGGCCTTGAGGATTTGGTCTGCGAATTGGCGCAGCGTCCTGGGGACGTGGCTAACCCGCCGGTATCTCCTCGCCAAGACCGGCAGCCCTGGCCGAGGCAGGTTCAGCGTGCTCGTCGTCGGGCTGGGCCTGCTTCGCCTCCCCGTCAGCCGTTTCCAGCAAACTGGTGTTGTAGCCCATCTTGAGAGCGTATGCGCGCTGCACGAACAGGCCCATATCGTCAAGGGCCTGCTTGCGCATCCGGCTCTTGATCTCCTTGCTGCCGGCACGTACCACCACCTCGCCTGCGTTGCCGCCGGCGTACGACAAGACGAACACTACGCCGATCAGGAACAGGGCAAACGCCATAAGCGAGGGCGAGAACAGGCTTACGCCCACGATCAGCGCCGCCGTTTCAAGAAGGATGCCTCCAAGCATGAAGACGACGCCCACGCCGACCCACTGACGGTGCCTCTCGGACTTGGTGACCTCGATTGTGTCCACGTCTTTCAGCAACGAGCTAATCACGCTGGTCTTGTGGTGGGAGACCGAATACCTGATAAGGCGATGATTGGTCAGGAGTAGCGTTGATCGGCTCTGTTCCAGGTCCTCAGTCAGGCCGGACTCCAACTCCACTGCAATATCCACCCTCTCGTTGGGGAGGAGGCGTATGCCAACCTGAGAAAGAGTCAACGAATTAAGTATGTAGCGCCCCATGTCCTAGACCTCAAACGCGAATAACGGGCAGTCGGCGAGGCATTTATCCCATGCACCTACTGATATGAACATAAACCCGCAATTGTGACGCTAAACGCCTCCCGCGATGGGTGCGAAGGCGCACGCACCGCAGCCCCAGACGCGCCTGAATAATCGCGGAAAGTATGTCGGCGCGTGAGGCCATTTAGCGCACTATCTAGGTGGCCTCACACATCGGAATATGTGCATTCCCCACCCTCAAAGTGGGGCGACTATCCTCCATACGCTCGTCAGTACTGGGGTAAATTGATTCCTATAGAACATCTTGCGAGCCTGAGAAGGCTTGAGCTGGGAAAGGACCCATGAAGCTAGACAAGCTCATGAGCGTCACCAACGTCGCAAAGTTCCTCCAGACGCCGGAGGACGAGGTGATGACCCTTATGGACGAGGGCAGGCTGAGCGGGACCCTTATCGCCACCCTTCGCACCAAGGGCGTATCCGTAACGCCGACGTTGAAGAACACTGTGGAAGGCCTGGTAAACGGCCTGCGGGGAACGTCTGCCCCTGTGGCGCACGGGCTGGCGCAGGTGGCGACGATGACCGGCGAGGGCACGGCTACCATCATGTTTACGGACATCGTTGGTTCCACCGCAATTACGGAGCGGCTGGGAGATAAGCGGTCCCGCAAGGTTTTCAAGGTGCACGACGAGATGGTCCGAAGGCATACGCAGGCGAATGGTGGCGTCGAGGTCAAAAACATGGGTGATGGCTTCATGCTCACCTTCAATAGCGCCCGTAAGAGCGTGGCCTGCGCCGTGGGGATTCAGAAGGAACTGCGGCAGCACAACAGAGATAACCCGGATGGGGCCCTGCTCATCAGGATGGGCATGTCGGTGGGAGAGCCCATTCGTGAAGAGCAGGACATGTTCGGAAAATCAGTTATTCTGGCGGCGAGGATAAGCGGCAAGGCGGAGGGCCGTCAGATACTGGTCTGCAATATCGTGCACGCCCTGATGGCCAGCACTGGGGAGTTCACCTTCTACGAGGTCGGGGACTTCGAGCTCAAAGGCATAATCGAAAAGCAGAGGCTATTCGAGGTGGTGTGGAGGTAGTCGTGGGCTCACCGTCGCAAGTGGCGACGACTGGGAGACCTCGGCCGGAGGGTGGAATATGACACAATCAAGATCGAGAAATCCGGTTCTTAATTCAAAGGAAAGACCGAAAACAAGGCGCCACAGGGGCAAATTCGACCCCACGCGACTCAACGGCGCTCTGGTGATTTCCGATGAGGCAAGGCTAGCCTTGGAGCGATGCCTGCTTTTTCAGGGACTGGAACGAAACGAGCTCATGGCTGTGGCCGCCCTGGTGGAAGAGACCGCCGTGGAGGTCAACGAGATGCTGCTTACGGAAGGCGACACCGCCCGATATCTGTACATCGTCATCGAGGGCCAGGGCGCGGCACAAGTGAAGACAGAACGCGGGTGGCTCTCGCTAGGCCTGGTTGGTCCTGGAGAGGCGGCGGGTTGGTCGTCGCTTATGGGAGGGAGCGTAGTGTACCCCGCTTCCGTAAAGGCCCTGACGGACATGAAGGTAGCTCGGATTGAGACTTCCGGGCTCAAGCTGCTGATGAACGTGGACCCGAAGATAGGCTATCCCGTGCTGAAAAGTGTGAGCGCGATCTTTTACCTTCAGTACGAGGCGGCGTTAACGGCGGCCAAGACCGCCTGAAATCACCACGCAACGGGGCATATCGCCGTCGATGTCCGGCCCTGCACCCAAGCGTGGTCACGGCCGACCACAGCCAATGGCCCATTGCAGCCAATCGAATCGGCCAGGCTAACGCCCCATTTTCGTGAAATCGCCCTGCTGCTGCATCAGTCGACGCATCTTCTTGCTGCTCTTGCCCCCGCCCATCAACTGACGCATCATCTTCTGAGCCTGCCTGAACTGGTTTAGCAGCTGATTGACGTCTTGAGGCGTCGTTCCGCTTCCCCGAGCGATGCGCTTTCGACGGCTGCCGCCGATCATTTCAGGCTTGCGTCGCTCATCTGGCGTCATCGAGTATATTATGGCCTCTGTCCTCTGGAGATGGCTGTCATCCAGTTGGTCCGTGGGCAGCTTTCCCTTCATGGCCGAGAACCCGGGAAGCATTTCCAGCACCTGGCTTATGGGGCCCATCTTCTTTAACTGCTGTAGCTGACCAAGGAAGTCTTCCAGGTCGAAGGTGGACTGCCGGATCTTCTTTTCCAACTCCACGACCTGGGTCTCGTCGAAGGTCGTCTGGGCCTTCTCGATAAAGGTGAGCATGTCGCCCATGCCCAGAATGCGAGACGCCAGCCTGTCCGGATAGAACTGCTCCAAGGCGTCAATGCCCTCGCCGGTGCCCATGAATTTGATGGGCACACCCGTTACCGAGGTTATGGATAGCGCAGCTCCACCCCTTGCATCGCCGTCCATCTTGGAAAGTATCAGGCCTGTTAACCCGATGCGCTCATGAAACTCCTGCGCCGCCTGCACAGCATCCTGCCCTGTCATGGCGTCGACAACCAGCAACGTTTCTATGGGAGATACGGCCTTCTTGACCTCTTCAAGCTCCTTCATCAGCTCATCGTCAATCTGGAACCGTCCGGCAGTGTCCACGATAGCCCAGGCGGCGTTCAGCTCGGATGCCCGCTTCACGCCGTCCCTGGCGACCTTCACGGTGTCACGAGACGAGGTGTCCTTGTACACCGCCACGTCCACCTGCTTGCCCAGCGTATCCAGCTGTTGGATTGCGGCGGGCCGCTGCAGGTCGGAGGCGACGAGCACGGAGGCCTGACCCAACTGTTTCAGGTGCTTTGCCAGTTTTGCGGAAGCTGTCGTCTTGCCGGCGCCGTTCAGGCCGACCATGAGGATTACTGACGGCTGTTTGGTGTCGGACTCTAGCCTGTGAACCCCGCCGCCCAAAATCTCAACCAGGGCGTCATTCGTTATCTTGATAACCTGTTGACCTGGGCTGATGCTTTTGAGCACGTCCTCGCCGACGGCCCGCTCCCTGATTCTGGCGACGAAATCCCTGGCTACGCGGAAGTTGACGTCGGCCTCCAGCAGGGCCATTCTGACCTCGCGCAGTGCCTCATCTACGTCGGCCTCCGTAAGCCGTCCCTTATTGCCCAGACGCGCGAAAACGCCGTTCAGCTTATCGGTTAAAGCATCAAACATACGTTGGCCTTACCCTCCATGAGTCCGATTGTAGACACAGACCGAGAGGTGGTCAAGGCTGCCGATTTGACCGTGTCGGGGCCGATACCGGACAAGCAAAAAAGCCACCGGCCCCTGTGTAAAGCCGATGGCCTGATAAATCATACTCTTCCGAGAGCTAACCCATGTAAACGCTGTCTACCAGGTCGCTCATGGCCGAGGAAACGAAGCGGACACCAGATATCGTTCTGGAATACTCCATGCGTGTGGGGCCAAGCACACCCACGGCCCCCATGGCCTCATTAGGGATGCCGTAGCGGCTCACGACTATGCTGAGCGGCCAGAGCATGTCCCCCCTGTTCTCTTGCCCAATTATTACGCGAACCACATCCCCGTCAGGCGTTTCGCCGAGGATGGCCTCCACTAGGCTGCCATCCTCTATGCCCTCCACAATTGCACGGGTCATGTCATTTTCAACGAACTCGGGCTGACTTAGCAGATTGCGCAACCCGTCCACGTAATGGTCCCTGTAGTCTGCCTTGTCTTCCTCTCTCAGGACGGACATCGTGGCGTTCACCAACTCCCTTTCGAGCGGGGAGAGGATCATTTCCCTGGATTCGATTTCGCTACGGCTGAGCCCCTTCAGATTTCCACGTAGCCTGCTGGCCGAACCCTCGATTTCCGTCAAATCTGTCGGCGTGTCCAGGCGGATTAGCTGACGTCTGAGGCGCGTCTGTTCCAGGACGATAATCAACATGATGACCAGGTCCTGCATGTAGACGACGTCCAGATGCCGGACGCGAGATTCTTTAGCCTTGGGAAACGTGGTTATAGCCAGGTTACCCACCAGTTTGGACAGGACAGCCGCCGAGACGTTCGCCCATTCGTCCATGTCGCGCTCTATCTCACTGAGTTGACGTCTCACCGACTGGCGCACCGAGGGCGGTATGGGGTCAGGCTCCGCAGCCAACAGCGCCTCCACGTAGAACCGATAGGCCTTGTCCAACGGTACGCTGCCCGCAGAGCTATGAGGATGGCTTATGTATCCCGCTTCCCTCAACGCCCCGACGTCGTTCCGGATTGTTGCCGAACTCACGGACAGGCCGGAGCTGCGGGCTACGGTTTCAGACGATATGGGGGCCGCAGTGCGAGTATAATCTTCGACGATTACCTTTAATATGATTTCCTGTCGTTCTGTTAGCATGATAAATCTACTGAATCCCAGGTATTTCCGACCAGGTGAAACTCATTGTATGTACGTCGCTTTGCGCAGACAAACAAAGACGCGCCCGCATTACGCCGGCAGGTGCCTTAAGTTTATCACAGCCCCTTACCTGTTACTAATCGTGTAAGTGACATTAATAAACGCCGCAATGCGTATTGAAGCAGCAAATCACCAATTGTTATACTTGAGTAAGCGAATGAAAGTGAGGATTTAGCTTCATGGAAATCACTTGGCTAGGCCATTCGGCGGTGCGAATCGGGGGCTCCCAACTGGTGCTGGTAACAGATCCCTACGATGGCACCATCGGCGTGGCCATGCCTAAAATTAAAGCCGATGTTGTCTCCGTAAGCCATGACCATCCCCACCA
This sequence comes from Chloroflexota bacterium, assembly GCA_022572805.1. Classification (GTDB taxonomy): domain Bacteria; phylum Chloroflexota; class Dehalococcoidia; order Lucifugimonadales; family JADFKI01; genus Casp-Chloro-G4. Next base: position 2,936 of record JACZVF010000034.1, on the reverse strand, counting down.
CTCTTACGTGGAGGCTGTGGAGGGTGACCCCAGGGTGCTGTCCGGCCCCGGCGAGTATGAGATTGCGAACTTTTACATAAGCGGCATGGGCACCGCCAGACATCCGAAGCCGCCAGCCCCAGAAGTGGAAGCGGAATCGCCATCCGATTCCGAGGTGGAAGGCGATGGGTCTGAGCAGCCTGATCAGCAGGAGCAGGACCGCCAGGTAAACACCGTTTACACCTTCAGAGGCGAGGGCCTCACGATCTGCCATTTGGGTGCCATCGGGCAGCCGTTGGCGCCCAGGCAGACGGAAGCCTTGAGCCAGACCGATGTGTTGATCATACCAGTGGGCGGGCACTCGACTATTGATGTGGACAAGGCCGCCCAGCTCGTGAGCGCCATAGAGCCAAGAATTGTGATACCGGTGCATTACCGCGTCGACGGCATAGACGAGGAGCTGGAGCCAGTGGAGCGATTCCTGGGAGAGGTTGGCGCGACGGAGGTCTCTCCCCAGTCGCGTCTCAGCGTAACGGCCACCAATCTCCCCAGGGACATGACCGTGGTAGTGCTGCAGAAGAGTTCCTGAAGAGTCCCGTCTGGTCTGCCTGAAATCAAGAGCCCCCGCCAGGAAAATTGGCGGGGGCTCTTTCTATTCCGGCAATTCCTCTACTTTTGGTTCTTCAGCATTCGCCGTCGTCGGTATTTAACGCCGCCGATCATGGCCAGCGGGCCCATCATGAGCAGCATGTTGAGGACTGCCGTACCCGTCGGCACACGGGTCGAGCCGCACCCACCGCTGGACTCCTCCGGCTCAACAGTTGCCACGCCGAGGGATGGCGTTGGCGACGCCAGCACGATAATCGGGGTGTTGGTCGGCGGTATACGCGTAGCCGTCGGAGTCTTGGTCGGCGTAGCCGTGATGATTCTGGGCGTAGCCGTGGGAGGCAAAGACGTGGCCGTCGCCGTTGGAGGCATGGCTGTGGCCGTGGGCGTAGCGGGAGGTTCGGTTGCCGTGGGCTCCGGCGTCGGGACGCCCACGAACACAAGATCAAGCCGCTGGTTTTTGCCAGGCTCGAAGGGGCCGGGAGAGTGGGTGGCAGCGATGCCGTTCAGGTAGAACTCCACCGGCTGGCCGACGAGGCTTTCGTCGGTGGTGATGATTACCAGACCCGTAAAATTGGGGCCTTCCAGGTTTGCGGGAAAGGATTCGTACGACCCGATGCGCGCCACCAGCACCATGCCAGGCTGAACCCGGGCGCCGGCTATGGTGACGGTGCCCGAGTAAACGGCGGGCCTCACCGGTATCTTTGTCGGCGTCGGTGTAGGTATGGGCAGGTGGGGTATCGTCACAGGGCGGTTCAAGTCTGTTCCGGGGGCATACACCAGCTCCTGGTCGATTGGAACGGTGTCCACGAACACCGATACGCTTCGACCGACCAGACCGGGAACACCGGGAATGATCTTTATGAAGGCCACGCCGTTTTTAGTTTCCACAGGCTCTGTTTCATACTCATCGCCGATGCGGGCGATAACGGTCAGGCCATCGGGTAACTCGGAACCATCGGATACGACGATCTTTAACAGCACAATCATTATGCCGCCGAAGGTTGGCGGCACCGCGGCTCCGGGCGTTGCAGTAGGCAACGGGGGCGGCGCCTGTGCATGTACAGGCGCGCCAGGCAGAGCGGTCAAGAGTAGTCCTGAGGTAAATATAAGGGCCGCTAGAAGGCCCATCTTAGGGAAATGCGAATTCATATATGGTCCCAGGTTGCTCATGCTAATTATTGTATCTCATCTTTAGTAGGCGGTTGAATTAAATAAGCCTCCCTCCCCAAATCGAGGAGGGAGGCCTTGCCTTATCTTGTTAAGCGGGCTTTGCCCTCGCCACTCGACACGGATGTGTCCAGCAGCGTGGACTGGGAGATTAACCCCCAGTCCACGAGCTTAGCCTACTATTCCAGGACCGCACCACCAGGCACGAGAGTTGCAGCCTCCGTGGCGAATACCCAGACCGCGTCACCGAACGGAATGTCTTTGTCGTCCAAGGTGTCCGGAATGGCCGGGTCTCCGTCAGCCGAGTCGCTGTTGATCGGGTCGTCACCGAACGGTATCGTGCTCCACTCGTTCTGGATTGTATCGAATGCGAGTATCCTGGCGATGACATCGCGGGCTGACTCGAAGTAGTCGTCTGCGTCCACGAAGCTATCTTGGTCCAGGGCCTCGCCGGTCACGTCAACGATGGGTACCAGGTTCCAGCCAGGGAACAGGTCAATCAATGGAGGCTGGATTGGCGTTCCGCCGCTAACGGCTCCACCAGGTAGCCTGGGAATGTCCACTTCCAACTCGAAGATCTGGTCGGCCCTGATCCAGTAACCACGCCTTGACGTGATCTCACGCAGGTCGCCAACCCAATCATCGGAAGCGGTCTCCCTGACCGCTACCAGCCATCCACCAGGCACCGTCGGGTCGAAGGTGTATACGGTGGTGACAGGCGCGTCAGGGCCCAGCACTACGTCGATTGAAGGATCCTCCGGATCAGCAGGTATGCTGAACAGGTTCCAACCGGGGCTGAGGTCCCTCTCGAACGGGTCTCGTTCCTCAACCTCGAAGTCTAGCTCGAGGTCATCATCCAGTACGTTACCGGCCTGGTCCACGGCTTGGATAACGATCTCATGGTCGCCAATGGCGATGTTCTCGATGGATATCAGGAACCTCTGGTCGTCCGTGGTGCTGACCAGGTCCGTCAGGTCGACGCCATCGAGCTCGAACAACGTTATCTCGACATCGTCGAAGTTGTCCTCGTCGTATTCGCTGTTCTCGTTCGTCCTGCCGTTGCTCTTCGCAGTAGTTGAGGTCCTTTTGAAGTCAATCTCAATGAAGAACGGGTTGTTGAACTCGAAGGTGTCTTCTGGATGTTCAACTTCCTGCCCATCAATGGAGACAAATGGCACCGG
>JACZVF010000222.1 GCA_022572805.1 Chloroflexota bacterium | reverse complement strand
CGCTTCTACCCAGGGATATGATGATGCCGAAAACAATGATGAAGAAAAAGATGTGATTTGTGAACGTCAGCACCAGCGTGCCCGCGCCCATGACGGTTACGCCCACCAGAATCAGATTGCGCCCACCTAGCCGGTCAAAGATGCGCCCTATGACTGGTTGGGCCACGCCGCCGATTAGCGACGATATGGCCACGGCGAAGGAAATTGTGCTCCTGCTCCAGTTGAACTCCTCGCTCATGGGGAGCACGAACACACCGAAACCGCCGATGGCCCCCATTGCAAGCATGGTGACGAAGGCGCCTGTGGAGACGATGAACCAGCCGTGAAATATGCCGCCTGACTGGTTTCCATTTTTGTTATTCGCTACCACATTCAAATTATTTATCCTCAAATTCGGATGTTGTTTCGGCCTCTATCAGCGCAGTAAACCATTCCCTCAACTGCCCGAGGGTATCGAATTCCGTTGGAATCGGATTAGGTTCTTGAAATGCCTCTTCGATCGAAGCTGGAAGAAATTGGTGCATGTATGCCTCGAAAGTCCGCCTTGGAAACATAGCAAGTCTTGACTGAAAATAATTGTCGGTATAGTCGTAGTGATGCGTGTGAATGAACCTGTCCCATCGATTACGAATTTCGTCCTCCGATACAATATCTATCACCTCGATTTGGTCAAGGTTTCTTTCATTAGGGGAACCCCAGGCTTTACTCATGATATCAACCGCTTCGACATCGGAATCAGGTGCACCGTATCCAAAAATAGTGACAAGCTTGGCGTGTTTTAAAAATTTGCTAAATGCGTTCCATTCGGACCTTAAGAACGGATCACTGGTGTAATCTTTCTGCAAAACCGGGTAAAGCAATCTCGTAGGAATGAATGGAAGATCACATTTACTGCAATTGGTCCCGTTTAGACCTTTTGTATGGTCTTCGGCACAATACCCAATTCTCACATTGCCATGAAGATAAGCAATACGGGGCAAATCGGTAAAATCATGATGCCGATGGCAGGCGTCGTATAGGAACGGGTCCCAATTAAATGTGGCTATTAGGTCTTTTCTCCTTAATGACAACACTAGGTAATCATAAATAGTAGGGGTCGGGGGCAGCCGAAGACTATTGAAATAGGCCTCGATCTTTTCCTCCATCTGCCTCAACGAAGCTGAGCCGGGGTCTAATTCATGGCGCTTGCTATAAACTAATTCAAAATTGCTGCTGCCGTTGTCCCCTGAAATGCCCTCAACCAATTCTGCAAATCCGACAATCTCAATAAGATTGTTCATAGATGGAAGCGGCTTGCCGTTTACTTCTGGGTCTCTCAAGGCAGAGGCAATGCTAGCGCCAGCGCCCAATATGACGAGATGTGGGCCACCATAGACTCTCTTGATACCTTCTTCTCTGTTCATCCCATCGGTCTCATTTCATATTACCTAGGTACTGCTTTCATTAATAAGATATCACTTTGCATGATAAACGCCTGAACCTCGCCCCGACCTACTGCATCACAATTGGTGTAGAGTTGAGTGGATTTGTATCAACTTCGTTGCTATAATTATCATAGCTTAGATTTCATTTGAAGCCGGTTCCGGCTGGTTTGACCGCCCGAATAGGCCGTTCAATCCAATTACGTTCCGGCGGCGAAGGCAACACACGAAAGAGGACACGAGATGGTTTTTAGACCCGACAAATATACAGACTCCGCCAAGGAGGCGGTGCAGATTTCCCAGGAGCTGGTGCAGCGCTACAGGCACACCCAGTGGGACTCGGAGCACATCTTGATGGCGCTGCTGGAGCAGCAGCAAGGCGTGCCGCTGCAAATCCTGCAGGAGATGAATGTCGACATAGGATCGCTTACGCAACGGCTGCGTGCGATGCTGGATAAGGTACCCAAGGTCACTTACGAGCAAAACCAGATCTTCCAGACCCCCAGGGTGAAGCTGCTTCTGGAAAGGGCAAACGCCGAGCGGGAGCGGATGAAGGACGACTACATCAGCACCGAGCACCTGCTGGTCGCCCTCACCCAGGAAGACCAGGGCGATGTTGCGCAGGTCCTGGACGAGTTCGGCGTGACCACCGAGAAGGTCTACCAGGCTTTGCAGAAGATACGCGGCGGCCATCGGGTTACCGACCCCGGCGCGGAAGGCCGTTACCGCTCCCTTGAAAAATACAGCACCGACCTGACGCAGCTGGCCAAGGAGGGCAAGCTTGACCCTATCGTGGGTCGGGACGCCGAGGTGGCGCGCGTCATGCAAACGCTGATCCGGCGCACCAAGAACAACCCGGTCCTCATAGGCGGCGCAGGCGTGGGCAAGACTGCCATCGCGGAGGGCCTGGCCCAGCGCATCCAGTCCGGCGACGTGCCGGAGGAGCTGCAGGGACGGCGGGTCATCGCCCTGGATATGGGCTCCCTGGTGGCCGGCTCAAAGTTTCGCGGGGAGTTCGAGGAGCGCCTCAAGGCCGTCATGGACGAGGTCAAGGAGGCGGGCCGAGAGATCATTCTTTTCATTGACGAGATACACACCGTCGTGGGCGCCGGCGCGGCTGAGGGCGCCATCGACGCAAGCAATATGATGAAGCCCGCGTTGGCGCGAGGCGAACTACAGGCCCTGGGCGCCACCACGGAAGAGGAGTACCGCAAGTACATCGAGAAGGATGCCGCCCTGGAGCGCCGCTTCCAGCCTGTGCTGGTCGAGGAGCCCGACGAGGCGACGGCCATCGAGATGCTGAAGGCCCTGCGTCCCAGGTACGAGGAGCACCACAAGGTCAAGCTGGAGGACTCGGCGCTGGTGGCGGCAGTCAAGCTGGGAGCGCGGTACATCTCCGACAGATTACTGCCGGACAAGGCTGTGGACCTTATCGACGAGGCGGCCAGCAAGCTGCGGATAGACGCCCAGATGATGCCGGGCGACCTCAAGGCCAAGGAGAACCGCATTCGACTTCTGGAAGACGAGGAGCAGGCCTGCGCCGGTATGGGCGAGTACGAAAAGGCTGCCGACCTACGGGCGGAGCGGATTCGTCTGCAATCCGAGTTCGATGCCGAGCGAAGCGAGCTGCGGATTGGCAAGACCGCGAACGGCGAATTGGTGGTGACCGACGAAGACATCGGCAGGCTCATCGCCACCTGGACGGGTATCCCCGTGGCCCGTCTGCTGGAAAACGAGGCGGACAAGCTCCTGCACATGGAGGACCGCCTGCACGAGCGCGTGATAGGACAGGAAGAGGCTATAGTCGCCATCTCCGATGCGGTTCGCAGATCCAGGGCTGGCTTGCAGGACCCCAAGCGTCCCATGGGCAGCTTCATCTTCCTGGGCCCCACGGGTGTGGGAAAGACTGAGCTGGCCAAGGCGCTGGCCGAGTACCTGTTCGACGACGAGCAGAACATGGTGCGCATAGACATGTCGGAGTTTCAGGAGAAGCACACGGTGTCTCGCCTGATTGGAGCGCCGCCCGGCTACGTCGGCTATGACGAGGGTGGGCAGCTCACCGAGGCCGTGCGCAGGAGGCCGTTCCGGGTAATCCTGCTGGACGAGATCGAAAAGGCCCACCCGGACGTGTTCAACATCCTGCTGCAGATAATGGAGGACGGCCGCCTGACGGACGGCCAGGGAAGAACGGTGGACTTCAGCAACACGCTGGTCATCATGACCAGCAACCTGGGCACAGCCGAGGCCAGCCGAAGGCCCGTTGGATTCGTGACCGAGAAGCGCGAGAGCGAGTCGGCACGTCTGCGCTCGTCGGTGGATGATGCACTGCACAGGGCTTTCAGGCCCGAGTTCCTGAACCGCATAGACGAGATCATTGTCTTCGACGCGTTGTCCAGCGAGCAGATTCATAAGATAGTTGAGCTGATGATAGGTGAAGTCGAGGAGCGGCTGGCGGAGCACGGGGTCTCCATTGAGCTGACGCCGGAGGCCAAGGACTGGCTGGCGGACAAGGGGTTCGACCCTACGTACGGTGCGCGGCCGCTGCGCCGAGCCATCCAGCGCTACGTGGAAAACCCGCTCTCCAAGCAGATAATCAGCGGCGATTTCAAAAATGGCGACGTCATAAGTGTCGACGCCACCGATGACGGGCTGACCTTTTCCAAAACCGCCGCACCTGTGCCCGCTGCAGTAGAAGTTTAGGCGAATTTCCGTACGCCGAATTGGCAGGAGACTCTACTCCGATTTATGGGTAGGGTCTCCTTTTTTATTGTACAATTCCCGAAGGGTTCCACTATTTCCTCAACGGCAGCTACCCCCCATTATCCCAAAGTAAGCGCATACATGAGAAAGTAGCTACCTTTTTGCCCGCAACGCCGCTTCGGACATCTCTGCGTACAATGGATGGCGTATCGGCGTTCTGGCAGAGGAACGAAGGTCGGCTGCAGTTCGCCATCTTCGCAGTAGCCCTGGGGCTCGTCGTGGCAACGTCGGTGGCGCTGCTCATCGTGGGAGGCCTGGCCAACCCCGACTACTGGCGTCGGTTGGGCTACGCCGGTGTGTTCCTCTTGAGCTTTGTGGGCAGCGTGTCGCTGGTGCTGCCTGTGCCGGGCATCATCGCCGTGTGTGGCGCCGGCGGCCTGGAGCTATTTCTTGTCGGGGTGGCGCTGCTCTCCGGCACAGGGGAGACCCTCGGCGAGATATCAGGCTACGCCATTGGCTACGGCGGCCGCAGCGTTGTGGAACGGCGCAGGTTTTTCCGCCGCGTGCGTCAGTGGATGGAAAAGAGGGGCGGCTGGCTCATATTTCTGGTCTCGGTGGTGCCCAACCCGGTGTTCGACATCGTCGGCATTGCCGCGGGCAGCGTGCGGTTCCCCTTCCGGCGCTTCCTGGTGGTGGTGTGGATAGGCAAGACCATAAAGGGGCTCATAGTAGTGCATAGCTGTTTCTGGATAGCCCAATTGATACCCTGGATCGGCTGACCAGCTAGGGCAATCCGCACGGATGAGGCGGCGTTAACTCTTGCCCTCCTGAACAGGCGATGTTTATAATGACGTCGGACTAGCCGGCCTGTCGACAGGCGGTT
>JACZVF010000221.1 GCA_022572805.1 Chloroflexota bacterium | reverse complement strand
TGTTCTCGTACTAAGCTCTGACGACCGCACAGAGCTTAGTACGACGCGTGTAGTGTTGACATTCCAACATAGCACCTTATAATGTAGGTATACTTCCCCTACCGCTTCGGGGGTAGGGTCAAGGCCACCGCGAGGTGGCCTTTATTTTTGCCACGTAATATCTGGTAATATAATTAACGGCAATGAAGGCAAACATCTATATTGATGGGTTCAACCTCTATTACAGGGCCTTACGTGGTCAGCCATATGATCTCAAATGGCTTGACCTGTCAAAACTCTCCGCAGCGTTAGTCCCGGGACACGAAATAAATCGAATACGCTATTTCACGGCTAAAGTAAGCAGCACGGCTGCGGATCCTACCCAGAATAGCCGACAGCAAAGTTAATTACGGGCGCTGGAAACCATCCCCAATCTCTCGATTACATATGGGATATTCAAAAATAGGGAAAAACGAGGGTCTCTCGTAAAGCCGATCGCTGGTTCGCCCCATGTTGTGCGCATTAAAGTTTGGGAAGAAAAAGGGTCCGATGTTAACCTTGCGTCGCACTTATTGGTTGACGGCTTTCAAGACGATTACGATTTCGCAGTTGTCATCTCGAATGATACCGACCTGGTAGAGCCCATCCGACTTGTTCAATCAACTCTGGGGCTGGATGTTTGGGTAGTTAATCCAAGCCCTCCCCCTGCCAAAAAAGGTCAAAGGGATAATAATCGGATGCACCAAGACCTCCGGAATGTCGCATCTGTAAGTCGTCGAATTTATGTATCAACACTGAGAAAGAGTCAGTTTCCAAACCCTTTGATTGATGCCAATGGCAGAACAATAACAAAACCAGCATCCTGGTAAATGTGCATAGGCGTCTTCGTTTCTACTCTCCGACACTGTCATTTGTGCTCGAATTGGCGTCGACCGGTGCAATGCTTGCTGCCCAAGCATTTGGAACAAGAAAACTCACGAAAGGTTCTACCCCAAGACATGCTGGACTACTTCCAGGTATTGGACGCCCTCTCATCGGAGGACCGGCAGGTGCAGTCGGCCGCCCGGGACTTCATGGAGGCCGAGGTCAGGCCGAACATCGCAGGCTGGTGGGAGGACGGCGTTTTTCCCAGAGACATCGTGCCCAAGCTGGGCGAGATGGGCTTCCTTGGGGCGAACCTTCCCAGGGAGTACGGCGCCAGCGGCATTAACAACGTCGCGTACGGCCTAATCATGTACGAGCTGGAGCGGGCGGACTCGGGCTTCCGCAGCTTCGCCAGTGTTCAGGGCGCCCTGGTTATGTACCCCATCTACCGCTACGGCTCGGAAGAGCAGAAGCGCCAGTACCTCCCCAAGCTGGCCTCCGGCGAGATTGTGGGCTGCTTCGGTCTCACGGAGCACAACGGCGGCTCCGACCCGGGCGGCATGGAGACCAGGGCCCGCAAGGACGGCGAGTCCTACGTCATCAACGGCACCAAGATGTGGATTACCAACGGCGGCATCGCCGACATCGCCGTGGTGTGGGCCAAGGACGACGAGGACACGGTGCGCGGCTTCATCGTGCCCACGGATACGCCTGGCTTTCAGGCCAACGAGATCAAGCGCAAGATGAGTATGCGTGCGTCGGTGACCAGCGAGCTGGTCTTCGACGACGTGCGCGTGCCGGCGTCCCAGGTTCTGCCGGAAAGCCGAGGTCTATCCGCGCCGCTGTCCTGCCTGACGCAGGCGAGGTACGGCATCGCGTGGGGAGCCCTGGGCGCGCTGGAGGCTGTGTACGAGGACGCGCTGGCCTTCTCGCAGAACCGCAGCACCTTCGGCAAGCCCATAGCCTCCCGTCAGCTTGTGCAGTCCAAGCTGGTGGATATGCTGTCCGACCACACCCGCGGCCTGCTGCTGGCGTGGCGTCTGGGCGTTCTGAAGGACGAGGGCAAGATGAGCCACACCCACGTCTCCATGGCCAAGCGGGAAAACGTCCGCACGGCACTAAAGGCAGCCCGTGTAGCCAGAGAGATGCTTGGCGCCAGCGGCATCACGCTGGACTACAGCGTCATCCGGCACATGCTCAACCTGGAGACCGTGGACACCTACGAGGGCACCTACGACGTGCACTCGCTGGTGCTGGGCCGGGACATCACGGGCCACAACGCGCTGGTGTAGTCGCCGTCCGGCGGAATGCTTCCTCAAGAGCCTCCGGCTATACCAGGGAATTTAGCTCAGCGGTGGCTCAATCCTACACAATGCCTTAGAACCACTTCCACATCCAGTACTTCTCGAAAAGCACCTTGGTCAAATGACGGTACCGCGAGGGCTGGTGCAGCTTGATTGTCGGCGCAGGCTCGGCGTAGAAGTCGCCCTTGCCGAAGCCGGCCTTGCCGCCGCCGATCTCGATAAAGCACCCGCCGTTGCCATCGAACGTCTTGGGCTCACCGCGCCCCGTAATCTTGGATGCGATGGTCTGCGCGACGGCTACCCCCTCGCCGTGGGCGAAAACGCCTGCCTTGGGCAGGGGCAGCCCCATCGACAGCGGAATGCCGGTTACGTCGCCTATGGCGTACACATCGGGGAACGACGTTTCCATGGTGTTACGGTCCACCTGCACCCAGCCGCTTTCGCCCGTGAGGCCCGCGTCCCGGACCACGGGCGGCGCGATATGGGGCGGTATGTACACCAGGAAGTCGAAGTGGGCTTCTGTATCGTCAGCGAAGCTCAGGGTCCCTGTCGAGCCGTCCACGCTGGTTACCTGGTGTTGAGGGTAGTACTCGATGTCCCGGCCTTCCACCATGCTGCGGACGCCGGCGGATACCGTGGGGCCCGCCACAGCCATGGGACCAACCTCCGGCGTGTAGACTGCCACGGAAACATTCCGGCGCACCTTGCGCTTTTTCAGGTCGTGCTCCAGCAGCATCGCCGCCTCGTACGGCGCGGCGGGACACTTGAAGGGCATGCGGGACACCAGGACTACCAGGCGTCCGCTGGTGAAGCTGGTGCGGGCATCGCGAATGGCGGTGGCGCCCTCAAGGTCGTACAGGTTGTGCCCTGCATCGGACAGGCCCGGCAACTCTTCCGGGGCCAGTTGTGCGCCTAGCGAGACCACAAGGTAGTCTGCCTGCAGCTCCTGGCCGCCAACGCGCACCGTCTTCTGCTGCGGGTCGATGGCTTCCACCTCGCCCTTGATGACTTCGATGCCCTTGCTCTCCAGCGGGGCCAGGTCCTTCACAATCGCTTCCGGCCTTCGCAGGCCCACCTGGAGCCAGAGCAACGAAGGCCAGAAGATGTGCCTGGCTTCTTTGTCGACCAGCACAACCCGATGCTCTCGCCCCAGCTTCTTACGCAACTCCCGTGCTGTAACCAGACCGCCCACGCCGCCGCCCAGAACTACTGTTGTCGCCATGAGGGCCACCTCTCGAGTATTTACTGCATAGAGAGCTAAATAAGCTGTTATTTATGTGGTAATTCGTTCACATTAGCGACGTTTATATTGTCACACCAGGTGAGAATTCGCAAATGGAGCAGGCGTCACATGAAAAGGCGTTCGAATTGCATAGAGACTGCAAGAGTTTAGCAGCCGACCAGAGGGCGGAGAGGGCCAATACGGCTGCCAACAACGGCGTCAACTCACCAGGCGGCGCCAGGCAACCCAGAATCACGCCGCCCAGGATTGTCCTGGTGACAGACAGCGTAAGGCATATTTAGAAGGCAGTTAGCATGAGGGGGGAAGGACAACTGAAAGAAAGGGTTTTTCTTCCTTTGCCATCGTACAGGTTTTGGCCGGAGTCTAGCCAGTATGATAGGCCTAGGTAGCAGACCGCGTCACTATTTCATGAAATAACGGGCGATGGCGGCGTCGCGAGCCTCGGACTTCTTTGCTTCCCGCACTTGTATCCTATATAATGCCAACTATTCCAAATATGGAGGGACAAGATGTTTTATAATCGTATCGTTATTCGTCCCCAGTTGGGAAAGGCAGACCAGGTAAGGTCATTGCTTGAGGAGCGTATCCCGGTTAATCAGGCTAGAGGCCCAGCCATCTTGACCGAGCGCCTGTTTGGCAAAGGGCCAAGCTTCGTTGCCGGCCGCTGGTTCGACGATTTAGAGGCGTATGAAAAAAACAGGGAGATGCTAGCCGCCGACTCGGCGTACGGAGATTTTCGAGCACAGATATCCCAACTTATCGCTGAACCTGCAGATTCGCAGCTGTATTATGTTGAAACCGCTTCTGGCTCCTCCAGCGAGGCGACGCGATACACCCACCTGGTCCGCTTCAGGCCGGCGCCGAACAAGGATGCTGAAGTAAAAGCTGCCCTCGATAAGGTGACAGCGGCCAGGGAAGCCGAAGGGGCAATGCCTCTCATCATATGGAGGCAGGTCTTCACAACGCAGGGCCCAACCTACGTTCTGGTGAACCGATACAGGAGCCTCACCGAGTACGACAATATCGTCGCGAACAGGCCGCCCAGCATTAGAGACGTAATCGCGGAGACCAACGGTATCCTTGCCGAACCGACTGCACACGCCCTGTTCAAAGTCCTCTCGTCAGCGAGGTAGGGTTATTCCCGTCATTGAGGAGAATCAGCACCGGCTGAATCTGAGTTCGGTCGGTGCTGATTAGCGATTGCGTGCGGCTACAACCCTTGAAACAGGTCCGTCAGCGAGGTGTCGGGGGACGGCTCCGGCATCGCCAGCGCGAAGCACTCCCGGCTCATGAAGGCTTTGGCTCTTTCCACGGGGATGCGGCTCATCATGCTGAACGTGCCCTGCTGAGTCCTGTGGCACTTTACGGCGTTCCACTTGGCCTCGACCGTGCCGCTCACATCTACCAGCGCATGCACATCGGAGTCGGGCCAGGCCTGCTCGATGCGGCGGTCGTACCTGCTGCCGTCCTCTCCCAGAGACCTCAGTATTTCGCTGAGCTCCGTTAGCCTGCCGCGAGGAAACACTGTGTAAAAGAGCCGGTCGGGACTCCACGGCTCGCCCATTTCAGGGTAACGCTGGGCGTCGCCCGACGTCCGGCAGGCGGCGAGGGTGTGCCG
>JACZVF010000220.1 GCA_022572805.1 Chloroflexota bacterium | reverse complement strand
GCGGAGCTTGGCCTGCAGCCCAGGCTCCGATGGCACACCCGTGGCATCGCAGGCGTGGAACCCGCCATCATGGGCACAGGTCCCGTGCCGGCGGTGCGCAAGGCCCTGGGCAAGGCCGGCATGAACATCGGCGATATCGATCTCATCGAGCTGAACGAGGCCTTTGCGTCGCAGGCCCTGTACTGCATCAGGGAGCTGGACATGGACATGGACAAGACCAACGTCAACGGCAGCGGCATTAGCCTGGGGCATCCCGTGGGGGCCACCGGCGCGATAATGACGGTGAAGCTAATGGAGGAGATGGCCCTGCGCGACGACCATTTAGGCCTCGTGACCATGTGCGTCGGTGGCGGACAGGGCGTGGCCACCATATTCGAGCGAATCGGTTAACTTCGCCTTTCTGGAAACTCCTTCGGGGTCCTCCCGCACGAGGTAGGCCCGCCAAACAACTGGTTAGCCCGCGCGAGCGACCGTTTGATAATTCAGGCGGTCGCCTATTTTTGCGCCTTTCTCCCACACAATTCCTAAATCTCCTGGATTCAGCTTGCATTTGGGAAAAAGCCGCTTCTAGTAGGCCCCTGACCATGGAAAATGGGGAGCGGCGGCGATGGGGCCTTCCCAGTCAGCGGTCTGTTGAGATGTGTGAGCCGTCAGGTAATAGGTAACTATCTTAAAATCGTGACGGGGTAGTCCAGAGGGGCTTTCCCCCTCTGGCAGAGGGCCTGGGGGATGTGTCCCCAGGAACAGGGCATCCGCCTTTTTGAGATAGTAGCTAAGTATGGCTGGTCCTGCATAATGAGCGCCAGATTTCCCTGCTATGTATGTCCATCCGCAGCGGCGGACTGGACGAACGGATATTCTTGCTTACGTCCGTGGTGTCCGACTCTTTAGACAGAATATCTTCGGACTCTCCGCCTCCGCAGTATTAATGAGGGCGGAGTCTCGACCTAAGTCGGACCGATTCTTCGGAGAGTGCCGATTTCATCGAGCATCTCCGACATGTCGAACCACGGGCCATGAGGCTGCTCAATGTGAAAAGGCCCGTTCGGCCAAGAGATTATGGAGGGGGAGGTCTTCGCGCGGACGAGGCTTAGAACAGCAGCTTGCCCTGGCGCTTGACCACCTGGCCCTGCTTGATGATGCTGTCGACGTTGTGCATGGCCGTGATGTCCTCAACCGGATTGCCTGTCACCATAACGACGTCTGCCGACTTGCCGACCGCCAGCGTGCCGATGTCGGCCTCCAGGCCAAGGCATTCTGCCGAGGTCTTCGTCGAGCACACGATCGCCTCCATGGGCGTGATGCCCATGCGCTCCACCATGACCTGCGGAATGTAGGCGAAGTCGTCGAAGTGGGCGTTGATCATCCCGGAGTCCATGCCGGTGACAAACTTGACTCCTCTGTCCCACATGTCGCGCAGTATCTCGAAACGGCGAACGGGGTCGCCCATGGCCGCGCCGCCGTGCGTAGGCCGCCCCCTGAGCTTATTGAGGTGGATCAGGGCCAAGGTTGGGTCCACGTAGATGCCCCTGGCGGCGATCTCATCCGCCACGCCGGTGTCGTAGTCGTAAATCTTTGTGGGGTCGTCGTGCAGCCACGAGCAGTGGATGAGATTGTGCACTCCGGCCTCTACGCAGTTCCGTACGCCCGCGGAGGCGTGGCAGTGCGCCGCGACCCGCAGGTTCAGGCGCTCGGCATCCTTAACGGCCGCTTTCAGGGTTGCGACCGGGTACTGCGGCGCACGCACGTTCGTGCCCGGCGTAAAGCCCCCTCCCGTGGACATCACCTTTATGTAGCCTGCTCCCAGCTTGAACTGCTGACGCACCGCCGCCACAACCTCATCTGCCGTGTTGGCCTCCGTGCCGAACATGTTGCAGTGTCCGCCGGTGGTAGTGATTGGAGTGCCGGCGACGATGAGCCTGGGGCCCGCAATTATGCCGTCCTCGATGGCCTGTTTGATGGGAAACGCCACTTCGTTTCTGGCCCCCAGGTCGCGCATGGTGGTGACGCCGGATGACAGGGCGGCCCTCATGGCGTTGACGGAGCGCATGGTGAATGTCTCGTTGCTCTCCGTCGTTATGTGCTTGTAGGCGTCCAGCTCGCTGCTGCAGTGCATGTGCGAGTGCATCTCAATGTAGCCCGGCATAATGCTGCCGCTAACGGTAACCTCGTCAACGTCCTCACCAGGCGAAATCCGAAGCTTGTCCTGAGTGGTTACCTGGGTAATCCTGCCGTCCTCCGCCACCAAGGCAGCGTTGTCGATTGGCTCCGCACCAGTGCCGTCAATCAATCGGTCTGCCTTCAGCACCAGCTTCATTTATCGTTCACCTTTGGTTTTTTCATCTGGTTTTTATGGGCATTTTACTTTTCGATAGCCGCCTCAGAGTCGCTATCGCAACGGCATTAGCCCATTGCCGGTTCAGTCTGAAGATTCGCGGGCCATTGTAGCATGGTGGCCGGTGGCTTCTTGCGGACACTAGACCGCCATTGCATTTCTGGTATAATCCACGCGAGTTTCTGGGTGGGCGCGAGGCCCAGGCCAACCCGCCTAATATTGGACCGCTTAGCAAAACCATAACGAAGCCGCACAGGAGGCGACCAGTGCCAACATACTCCGAGATTAACAAGGACTCCCTGCTATGGATGTACGAAACAATGGTAACCATCCGTCGATTCGAGGAGCAGTCCAAGCGTGAGGCCGACGCTGGAAAACTGCGGGGCATACACTCGTCGATCGGTCAGGAGGCGGTGCCCACGGGGATATGCGCCCAGCTTAGCGACGACGACTTCGTGCTGGGCACTCACCGCAGCCACCACCACTGCATCGCCAAGGGCGTTGACATCAAGGAGATGATGGCCGAGCTGCTGGGCAAGGCCACCGGGACGAACAAGGGCAAGGGCGGCACCATGCACATAGCGGACATTAAAAAGGGCATGCTGGGCGCCAACGGCGTCGTGGGCTCCAACATACCGGTGGCCACCGGCGTTGCCCTCAGCGCCAAGGTCAGGGGCACCGACCAGGTGAGCGTCGTCTTCTTTGGCGACGGCGCGTCCAGCCAGGGCAGCCTGCACGAGGCAATGAACCTGGCCAGCATTTGGAAGCTACCCGTGCTCTTCGTGTGCGAGAACAACCGCTACGCTGAGTCCACGCCCTTCGAATACGCAGTGGCCGGCGGGTCCGTGGCCAACCGCGCCGCAGGATATGCCATGCCTGGGGTGGAGGTCGACGGACAGTCTGCGGTAGAGATGTTCGAGGTCGCCCGCGAGGCGATTGCCAGGGCTCGGGCAGGCGACGGGCCTACCCTTATAGAGGCGCATACCTACCGGTACAACGGCCACATGGGCGCCGACGACCCCCTGGGTTACAGGACGCAGGAAGAGCAAGACTACTACGAGGCCCGCGACTGCATCAAGCGGATGGAGGAACACCTGCTGGACGGCGGATACGCCACCGAGAGCGACCTGAAGGCTATCGACGAGAGGGCGCTGGCCGCCGTGGCAGAAGCCGCCAAGTTCGCGGACGAAAGCCCCTTCCCAGACCCGTCCGAGCTCACGACGGACGTATACGTATCGTATCCGTAGTTTAGTAATTGGTGGTTAGTAGTTAGTACGGATTTCTTTTCAATTTATGGTGCAATTTCATCATTTCGCATCTCATCTCAAAAACTAAGAACCAAGAACTAAAAACTAAGGACTGGAGTAACACATGGTACAGGCGCAAGGCGTGCGACAGCTCTCTTACATCCAGGCCGTGAACGAGGCGCTTCGACTGGAGATGCGGCGCGACCCCACAGTGATCATCATGGGCGAGGACATCGCCGGGGGTGGAGAGCGCGACGATTTCCAGGACGCCTGGGGCGGGCCAATGCGGCTCACCAAGGGCCTGGTGGGCGAGTTCGGGCGCAACCGCGTGCGCGATACGCCCATCTCCGAGGCAGGTTTTATGGGTGCCGGGGTCGGGGCGGCGGCCACGGGCCTGCGTCCAGTGGTTGACCTTATGTATGTCGGTTTCCTCGGCGTCTGCGGCGACCAGATTCTGAACAACGCGGCCAAGATTCACTACATGTTCGGCGGCAAGGTCAACGTGCCGCTGACCATCATGACCGGCACCGGCGCAGGCACCAACTCAGCCGCGCAGCACTCGGAGACCGTCTACTCGGTCTTCACCCACTATCCGGGACTGAAGGTCGTGGTGCCGTCCAACCCCTACAACGTGAAGGGCCTGTACGCGGCGGCCATCCGAGACGACGACCCCGTGATTATCTGCAACAACCGCCAGCTCATGGGAATCCGGTTCGATATCGACGTGCCGGAGGGCGATTACATCGTTCCCATTGGCAAGGCCGACATCGCCCGAGAGGGCACGGACGTTACGCTGGTCGGCATGAGTTACACCACAAGGGTCTGTCTGGAGGCGGCAAAGGACCTGGAGGCCCAGGGGTACTCCGCCGAGGTGGTGGACCTGCTTTCCCTGTCGCCCATGGATGACGAGGCGATCCTGGAATCGGTGAAGAAGACCAGGAAGATCGTCATCGTTGACGAGGATTACCCGCGATGCAGCATCGCATCCGACGTAGCCGCGCTGGTGGCGGAGCAGGCCTTCGACTACCTGGACGCCCCGCCCAAGCGTCTGAACCCTCCGCACACGTCGGTGCCCTACAGCAAGGCGCTTGAGGCTCTGTTCGTGCCTACCAAGGAGCAGGTGGTGGCGGCCGCTCTGGAAGTCATGCAGTAGGAGACCATTGGAATATGGCAATCCCCATTGTGATGCCACGGCTGGGCGACTTCATGACCGAGGGCCTCGTGGCCAGGTGGACCAAGGCCAGCGGCGAGCACGTAGACCAGGGTGAGGTCCTGGCTGAAATAGAATCGGAAAAGCTCAATTACGAGTTGGAGGCCACTGCCGACGGAATCCTCCATACCGCAGTGGAAGAGGGAGCTACCGTAGCGGTGGACGGCATCATGGCGTATCTGCTGGCGGAGGGCGAGGCACCGCCTGAGCCGGTAACGCCC
>JACZVF010000219.1 GCA_022572805.1 Chloroflexota bacterium | reverse complement strand
ATGGATGTATATTTGGGCAAATTGTTTAACAAACTAAAGTCTATGGGTCTTTACGATGATTCCTTTATTATCATCAATTCCGATCATGGCAACCTGTTTGGAGAACATAATTCTGTAGGTCATAATACCGATTTATATAATGAGTTGATTCATATTCCGTTGATCATCAAATACCCAAACTCCTCACGAAAAGTATATTTTGACAAAATTATACAGACAATTGATATAATGCCGGAGCTTCTCACATATTTGGGAATTGAAATACCCGCAGAAGTGCAGGGCCAACCCTTTGATCAAGTGAATCACCCGATTATTTCCGAGCTTTTTAAACAACCAAATAATCCCTTCACTATGAGAAATCCGGAACGGTATAACCGCGATCTTAAGGCAATTTACTCGATAATAGGAGGGGATTCATTTAAATACATTGATGCCTCTAATGGTGATTCTGAGTTATTTGATTTGGCAAATGACCAAGCTGAGGAGAATAATCTTATATTCGAAAGAAACCATCTTACTGCATTGCTACAGGAACAACTAGATGAATGGAGGGGGAGCTTTGAACCGGTTATTGGCACGGATGAAATTGACGAAACCAAAATCAATGAGATAAAAAAACAATTAAGAGCTTTGGGCTATATCAAATAACGACAGTATGCGCAAAGCACTAAACAGAAAGATCAAATTATTAAAATGGCTAAAGGCTATGATCAAGTTACTGTCCGAACCGGTTTATCAATGAAGCTTGAAGAGATCGTGAATAAACTGCTTGTGGTTCTCGGACCCCGTCCGGCGCAGGCTTTGGCCGTAGTCCACCTCCAGGTCGCCGGTCTCCTCCAGAAGCTCGATGTGGGCCACTATCTCGGACAGGGCCATGTACAGGTTGCCGCCGATGAGCTTGCGCTTGGAGAAGACGCCGCGCGTTACGCTTTCCAGAGTGGTTGGTTTGGAGCCGACACGTTGCAAGATACGCGATAACCGACCGGCATGGTGACCAATTATTTCCGACGCTCTGGACACCTTCTGGAAGTTGAACTTGTTCCTGTTGAAAAGACGGTGGGCCGGCAGGACCGCGACGCCCTCTCCCAGGTCGACCACCCTTTGCAACGACTTGAGGTAGGTGGCCAGCCCGTAGAACCTATCCTCGTCTTGAAAACGCGCAGGCATTGAGCCCTTGACTTCTTTCCCATACCGCGCCCTCATGGTGGGGTGCGGAGTGATCTCAGGCAACACGTGGTCGCCCGTAAACACCAGACCGTCCAGCATCACGCAGAGCTCGTCCGGAGAATGGCCCGGCGCATGCATGAACGTCAGGCCGCCAAGGCTCTCCCCTTCCGTAATGCCGTGTGAGACATGGTATTGGCGGCGTTTTTCCACGTAGCCTTGGTGGCGCTCCTGGTAACTGGACCGTCCGGACGAGTCCTCGCAGTTAGTCTCGCGGTCGTTGTTCACAATCCGCTCCATTTCCTTTTGAAGCGCAGACGCCGCCTTCCGCTGAATGTCCCACGGGTTGTGGGGGAGGAGATGCTCGTAAATGTCGTGGGCCCATAGCTCGGCGCCCGTCTCCTCTACAAGCTCTCCAGCCGCGCCATCGTGGTCCTGATGACCGTGCGTCACGATAACCCGGTCGATGTCCCGGGTTCGGAAGCCGGCCCCCTGGATGCCGTCGGCCAACATGGCGTAAGAACCCATTGCGCCGGCATCGATGAGGTTGAGGCCCTCGTTCTCAAACAGGTATGCCCACGTGGGCCCGGTGCCTGAAGGCCAGTCCTGGGGAACTGCGATGGTGTGGATTACGAGACCGTTGTGAGTGGTGAGGCGGACAATCATGCGATTGCCCTGAGGATCGCCTTGACGTAGCACTGCTACATCTTTGAAGGCATCCGGCATTAAGGTACCCTCCGTTCGAACTGGTAGGGCCTGCCAGGACGAGTTCAGTTTCGGGTGATTTCCATTTCGCGACCACCCGTGATGAGGCGGCGCCCCGCGTAGACGGCCGAGTTTAGTGGCGGCGTGACACTTTGGGATTTTGGGGTGAGCGAAGGGATTCGAACCCTCGATCTCCAGGACCACAACCTGGCGCCTTAGACCAACTTGGCTACGCTCACCGCGCGCACAAATATGACCAGGGAATTTTACACCCGGCATCAAGGCGGGTCAACTAACGAATTGGGGGAAAGGCGAATTGGGGGTGAGGCGATTAGGCCGGCTGTTGCTCGCCTGCAGACAGCGCCTCCCGGATCGACTTGGTGCTCAGGGCCTCCAAGACATCTTCGACGAGGATATCCTGCTTAGTGTGGTGCCGCAGGGGAAGGGTGTGATTCACGCGGTAGATATTTCGACGGCCCGTTTTTCGGCGTTCGATGTAGCCCTCCGCCTCCAGATCTGAGATGATCTTGTGGGTCGTCCTCTCCGTGACACCTATGTAGTTGGCGATCTCCCGAGCTGTAGTCGTAGTGTTGTGGAATATGTAGCTCAAGACAAGGCCGTGGTTCGTGATAAAAGTCCATCCAGGTGTTGTGGACATATCAATGAGCCCCACTTCCAGACTTTCAAGCATACTACCATAGGGACGCTATGGAATCAAGATTTACCGTTATTTTGCAACTTATTCGTTTTTATTACACCCGCAACGGCAGTTACAAGCTCATAACCAGGTTAATCAGCATCCGAACGGGAATGCCGGTCGCGCCCTTTACCATGCTGCCCTTGGTCGTGTCTGCCCTAGCCATGGCCGCGATGTCCAGGTGTACCCAGGAGGCGCCGTCGTTGAACTCGCCGATGATCATAGCTCCCGTTATGGAGCCGGCTCCTCGCCCTCCCGTGTTCCTGATATCGGCGATGTCGCTTTTATACTGCTCCTTGTATTCATCGAACGTAGGCAGTTGCCAGACCCGCTCCCCTACACCGTTGCCGGCGGCGATTACCTGGTCTGTAAAGGCCTGGTCGTTTCCGAAGGCTCCAATGCACTTGTTGCCCAACGCCACAGAGATAGCCCCCGTCAGCGTGGCGACGTCCACAATTCTGCCCAGTCCGATGGAGCAGGCGTAAGCCACGGCATCGGCCAGCACCAACCTACCCTCTGCATCGGTGTTGTCTATCTCGATGGTCTTGCCGTTCATGGCCCTGACTACATCGCCTGGGCGCTGCGCTGTGCCGCTGGGCATGTTCTCCGTTGCCGGGACGATGGCCGTGACGTTGACCTTGGGCTTTAGCGTGCCGATGGCCCTCATGGCGGATATCACCGCGGCGCCTCCGGACATGTCGCTCTTCATGGTCAGCATGCCGGCGGCGCTTTTGATATCAAGACCGCCGCTGTCGAATGTGATGCCTTTGCCAACCAGTCCAATGCTATTGGACGGGTTATCCGTGTCCCCGTTATAATTAAGGATAATAAACTTGGGCGGCTCCTCACTGCCCTGGGCGACCCCCAGCAACGCCCCCATGCCCAGCTCGGCCATCTGAGGCTTCTCCAGGACCTCCAGGCTCAACCCCACGTCATTGGCGACGGAAAGCGCTCTTTCGGCCATTTCCGTCGGGGTCATGGCATTGGCAGGCTCGTTTCCCATGTCACGGCACAGGTTGACTGCCTCGCCAATGGCCACACCTCTGGCAACGCTCTGTTCCATGTCGGCTAGCTTGGACTTGTCGGCCTCGACAATCGTTATCTGGTCGAAACTTGTGGCTTCAGGGTCGGCCGCCTTGTACTTGTCGAACCTGTAAAGGCCCATGAGGGTCCCCTCGGCGATTGCCTGGGCGCTACCGCCCGCATCCAGTCCGCCTTTGCCGGCGCCGTGGGCAACCGTCGCCGCGCTGCTCACGCCGATGCTTCGTAGACGCCTGGCGCACTGGGCCGCAACGTCACTGACGACCTGTGGCGTAAGGTCTTCCGACTTGCCCAGCCCGGCCACCAGCACTCGTGACACCGCCATCTTGCCCAGCGTATGGATTAGTGTGACCTCGCCCTTCTTTCCCTTGATTTCCCCGTCTTTTATCAGCCCGGAGATGGCCCCATCCAGCGCCTTGTCCACCGCGCCGGTGGCCCCCTCGGGCGACGTCGCGCCTTGGAACAGGTTCACGATAACGGCGCCTTCCCGCTGCTGTGTTATGTCGCCTGATACGACTTTTATCTCCATGAGGACCTCCTGAATTGACAGCCCACCACACGCCCAGCGATGGGGTAGGAAATGAGAAAATCACTACGGGTTGGGCCTAATTGCGGCCTTAATTATAAGTCACGAGCTCGGCTTCCGCTACCCGCCAACCCCTGCTATAATCGCGCCGATTGCGAGCACGGTATGGACGCTTGGCCCACTCCCCGTCTAGTCGTCTCTGGTCAGCTATCAACCACGTATGTTTCGAGCGAAGAGGAGGGCCTGTTGTCCGAGCGAAATATCACCGACGGAGAGAGGCAGATCGCCCAGCGGGCCCGCAAGGTCATGCCTGGGGGGAGCCTGGGCAACCTCACCAGCGATATTGTAATAACCGAAGGCAAGGCCGGCCGTGTACGAGACGCCAGCGGAAACGAGTACGTCGACTACTTGCTGGGCTCGGGACCTATGCTGGTTGGACATGCCAATCCAGAGGTAATGGCGGCGGTCCGCCAACAGTTGGAGAAGGGCTCCACGTTTTTCGCCAACAACGAGCACGCCGTGCGCCTGGCGGAGGAGATCGTAAGCGCCGTGGCGTGCGCGGAGAGGGTCCGGTTCACTACCAGCGGCACGGAGGCCACTCTCTACGCCATGCGCGCCGCCCGTGCATTTCGCGGACGAGACAAGATCCTCAAGTTCGAGGGCGGCTACCACGGCATGCATGACTACGCCCTGATGAGCATGATGCCGGCGAATCCCGTGGACTTCCCACAGGCAACGCCGGACTCCGCCGGCATACCCAAGTCAGTTCAAAACGAGATGCTGGTGGCCCCGTTCAACGACCTGGAGACTACCTCCGCCATCATCGAGGAGCACCACGACGAGCTGGCCGCTGTCATCGTCGAGCCGTTCCAGAGGTTGCTGCCGCCAAAGCCCGGGTTCCTGCAGGGGCTACGGGACGTTACTAATCAGTACGGGATCC
>JACZVF010000218.1 GCA_022572805.1 Chloroflexota bacterium | reverse complement strand
GGCGGGTATTGGCTTCGATTGCTGTCCGGAAAACCGGGGCGACGAGATGGTCGGCCGTTTACCGTGTAGTCGAGAAGAACGGGGCCGTTCAGCGTCAGCGCCCCGTCCGTGCAGGAGAGGTCCACATACTGGCCCTCACCCGTCTTGTTGCGATGGTAAAGCGCCATGAGGATGGCTATAGCCATAAGGTAGCCACCCGTGTGGTCCATGTAAGAGAACCCCCAACCTGCCGGCGGCATGTCCGGCAGGCCGGACTGAAAGGTCAGGCCGGACACCGCCTGGACTATGGGACCCCATGTCTTGAAGTGCGCATAGGGTCCCGTGTGGCCGAACCCGCAGTTGGACACGTAGATAATATCCGGCTTGATCGCGGTCAGCTCCTTATAAGATAGACCCCAACGCTCGAATACGCCGGCGCTGAAGTTCTCCGTCACCACATCGCTGATCGAAATAATCTCATGTAAGAGGCCCTTGGCGCGGGGCTCCCTCATGTTCAGAGATATTCCCAGCTTCTCTACGTTGTGGTTATTGAACGCGCCACCCAGGTTGTGCCCTCGACGCTCGTCTTTATAGGGTCCGATCCCGCGAAAGAGGTCCCAGGCCCCATCGCTCAGGCGGTCTTCTATACGGATGACCTGCGCTCCCAGTGCCGCGAGTGTTCTCGTCGCACCGGCTCCCGCGAGCTGTCCGGAAAAGTCGCAAATACGTATTCGGGACAGCGCGCCCTCTTTGGCAGTCCGAGACTGGTCTTTGGCAGCCCTGCTAGCCTGCATTCAGGTAGACTCCCTGCTTCGAGAGTAGGTCCCTTACCTCAGCGACACCGACGTTGCGCACGCTGACGCCGTTACCGACCGCGACGGCGGCAGCGACGCCCGCAGCCTGCCCCATCAGCCAGCACTGCGGGATCTCGCGCATGAACGAGTGCGACGCTGGATCGCTGGAGAGATTGCGCCCGGCGGCCAGCATATTGTCCAGCGACTCGGGTATGAGGCAGCCAAGCGGCAGGGACACGTTCGGAAAACGCCTGTTGGGCGACGGCGACACACCGACCTCGTCTTCTTGAATTTTCCCGGCCTTCCACTCCTCGCTCACCATTCTCTTCGCGCCTTTGAGACGCCTGCTGTGACGGGTGCCTATCTGAGGGGACGTGTCCATCACCCACGCGCGCTCGAACCCCGGCACGTTTTTGCGGTAGAAATCCAGCATCACCATCATGCGGCGGCGGCCTTCGATCTCGACCGTCGTCAGGTCCTCAACGTTCAATGGGCTGTAGCCGGAAAATTTCGGAGCCATGAACAGGGTCATGTCGTCGCGGGGCATCATGTGGGGCCGGTCCGGGACACCCATCTTCGTTCCCCGGGACATTATCGCCCTGTGGTCGTCTGCCTGGTTTCGCTTGAATTCTCGGTATCGCTCCATGTCCACACCGCCCCAGCGGCATGAGATGTTCATTCGGTCGTGGATGGTGGCCGGGATCACAAAGTCGGCGCCGTCCGGGTCCTTACTTGGATCAAAAGCGTCCATTTCGACCGGGGCCTTGGCAAGTGCGAATATGTCGCCATCTCCCGTGGCGTCTACCACGACGTCCGCCAGTATGGCCTGGCGGCCCGACTTGCTTTCGAAGATCACACCCCGCATCTCGTTGCCCTCTCGAACGGCCTCAACTCCCCATGCATGAAGAATCAGCTTTACGCCCCTTTCCAGAGCCAGCTCCATATATGCGATTTTCAGCATTTCCGGGTCGATGGTAGGCGACCAGGTCACCGTGCCCTGGTACGCGTTATGACGCTCCTGCCAGTAGTCCACGACCCGGCTATCCCTTGAGCCCCAGAGATCGTCGGGAGGCCCAAGGATGGCGTCCTTCGGCACGAGGTCTATTAAGTCCCTGGCATATCCGGAGATAACCTGGTTGCCGTCCCAGTCCGTCATGCGGTCAATCCAGATGACGAAGCCTCCGGTGGACATGCCGCCGAGATGTCCGTACCGCTCGACAAGCACGGTGTCCGCTCCCACCGCCGCCGAGGACGAGGCGGCAGCGCATCCCGCAGGGCCGCCCCCAACCACGAGAACATCGCACCTTCTCATTACGGGCGTCTCCCTGGCAGGCTCATGGATAGTCTCGTATTCAGCCATCAAGCGCTCCCATTCGTTTACCGCCTTTCGTCGATTCCATTGCAGCTATTCGCTGCCTCACGCGGCGAGACTGCCGAAACATTTTTCGCTCTGCGTCGATTCCGAAGCCTCTCGCACGACGAAGACGCTCAAGTATATAAATTTCGTCCCCGCCCAAATTACCCTACGCCAATCGGAATGTCCATCATTGAAGCCAAACAGCGGACCCCGAACTAGGTAACTATCTCAAAAAGGCGGATGCCTTGTTCCCGCCCACCCACCCTGGGGGCTCTTGTTCCTGGGGGCAAATCCCCCATGACGACCTTAAGATAATGACTAAATACGAAACAGAACATTCGGCTGATTTCGCGCAACAGGCGATGCGCTCCGAAACCCGGCCCTTTGACGTATAAGGCACTGGACTTCGCGGACCAGGTCCACGGCGAAATTTCCATGCAGGCGGATATCAAGTCAAATAGACAGATTTGCGATCGCTGGCGGCATCGCGGATTGAGGGAGGATGGACTCGTCACGCTATATCGCCTGAGCAGGCTGAATATTCGCCGAAACAGACCGGCGTTCACAGCGTCTGCGGTTCAGGAAATGGCTGCGTGAGACACGATGATTCCATTAGCTGGTACCATTTGAAAAAAAGAGGTGAACCGATGGGCGAGTTGGATGGAAAGGTAGCGATTGTTACGGGGGCGGGGCGTCTCCGAGGAATCGGCAGGACTTCGGCGTTGCATTTGGCCAAGCTTGGAGCGGACGTCGTTGTTACGGGCACCGGCCGCGACCCCGACTCCTATCCGCCCGATGAGAAGGCCGTGGGCTGGCGGGACGTCGAGAGCACTGCCGACCAGATACGTGACCAGGGCCGGCGGGCGCTAACGCTGACAGTGGACGTTACCGACCGGGGCCAGGTACAGCGCATGGTCGACAGCGCCCTCGCCGAGTTTGGGCGGGTGGACATCCTCATCAACAACGCGGCGTACCGTATCGGCGCCGACAGGGTCCCGATTCTGGACCTCGACCCCGACATCTTCAATAAGGTGATGGACATTAAAGTCACAGGGACGTTTCTCTGCACGAAGGCGGCGATAAAACCAATGATAGACCAGGGCGAGGGTGGGAAAATAGTGAACATATCCTCCACGATGGGTAAGCGGGGCATGGCCAACGCCCTCGCGTACAGCGCCGCGAACTTCGCCGCCATCGGCATGACGCAGTCCATGGCCAAGGAGTTGGGCCCTCACGGCATCAACGTGAACGCCGTCTGCCCCGGCGCCGTGGACACGCACCGCATGGACTTGCACGGCAGGGAAGAGCACTGGCAGCAGCTAGCTTCAAATGCGCCGATAGGCAGGACCGGGACCGACGACGAAGTTGGGGCCTTCTGCGCATACCTCTGCACGAAGGCGGCCTCGTGGATACACGGCCAGTCCATCAACATCAACGGCGGCACGGTAATGGAGCACTGAGCCGCTCTTCTCCGCGATGTGCCCCGTGGCTTTCACTTCACTCTCCAGGGTGGCAGGTGGGGCTCACGCCGTCATCCTGTCCGACTCGTAGAACTGAACGCCTGATTGTCACCCTCCCCGTTTGATCTCGTTAGAGTACCGGGGTAGACTATGGGCTCGGACGGAGGTATCGATATGTTTATGACTCCCTTCAACGACAGACGCCCGGTTTCAGCCCATACCTCCGCCTGCAACCGGTCCAGCATCTCCTTCAACTGCTCTGCGACGACTGATGGGCTGATGGGGGGCACTGTGTCATAGGTCACCTCACTGTCTGACGGATCGTCGCTCACCACATCCACGTTTGAGGAGAACGAGGTTAGCGCGCTGGCGAACCACAATGGGGGAGCCTCGTTGAAGCCCCACACGTCACCGGACTGCTGAGCCATTTCCTGAGACCGCTGTGCTGCTTCCAACAGAGACCGTGTCCGCTCAAGCTCATCGAGATCGTCAGGAGCAAGGGATTCCAACCTGGCCTGGGTGCGTTCCCTCCGCTCTAGAGCGTCCTTCTCCAGTTTGCTCAACTCATCGGCTGTCAGTCTGCCTCGAACCCAGGCGAGCTCGATTCTCCTGAGCTCTGCTTCCGCGTCTTCCAGTGCTTCGCGGAGTGGGCCAACTCCCCTTTCCAGATCGTCTTTCCTGGTTCTGAGCTCAGAGATGGTCGACTCAAGGGCTTTGGCGAAGTTGCGGGGGACGAACATCGAGTCGCATATCCCCGAAAGCAGCGACCACTCCAGATCTTCTGCACGGTACGAGCGAGCCGGACACCTCTCACCTGTCTCGATGAAATGCCGGCTTGTTATGGTGTTTGCCGAACACCTGTAGTAGCGTTTTCCCCTGGAATAGCTGCATCGGAATGTCGACCCACACTCTGAACATCGAAGTCGGTTCTGCAGCGGCCATTTGTCCTTTCGAGGTGGATGAAGATGCTTGTTGGTCTGCCTCAGTCTCTGAGCGCGGTGAAACACCTCCTCATCCACGATGGGGGGCACATCGATTCCCAGTCGATGGTGCCCGATGTAAACCTCGTCGCTCAGGACTTGCCAGATCTTGCTCGTGGCCCAGACCTTCCCACCCCTCGGTGCTCTGATGCCCCTGGCCGCCAACTCCCTCTGGATGGCGTTCATCCCCATACGACCGTCGGTGTAAAGGGAGAACATCAATCTGACGACTTCTGCCTGATCGGTTACCAACACCAGATGCCCGCTCATCTTTTCGTATGCGTATCCATACGGTGTGGGCCCGGAAGGCCATCTCCCCTTGCTCACCAGACGCTGCCGGGTATCCTTGGCGTATTCTGACATCCTGTCGCTCTCCCACTCAGCCATCGTCGCAAGAATGGCCAGGAGCATATCCATGATGCCCCGCTGCCGGGTGTCGATCGGCTCGTCGGTGGCGATCAGCGATACGCCCATCTCGCGCATTTCGTGGACCGCGTTCAGTGTAAGG
>JACZVF010000217.1 GCA_022572805.1 Chloroflexota bacterium | reverse complement strand
AGGCCGAATGCAACGAATGTTACCCAAAGCTGCATGAGAGCAAACCCTCTGGCCCTGTCTTCATCCGAACAACATCCCCACCCCATCGGCCAATATATGATGGGTACGCCTATTGCCGCGAGAATCAGGAACACCAGGGAAAATAGTGTGGGTAAGCGCCAACTACGCATGATTAACCTGCATCAGCCTTGGTCTCATGCGGGCCGTATTGGGCTTCCGATATGGCGGATATCGCGTCAAACATCTCTTGGGCCTCGTTGGCTGCCTTCGCTACGTCAAACGTCCTACCGAATGTGATTCTTCGCTCACTGAGTGGAATCGAAGGGTTTAACTCCTCGACAAGAATCGGCCACATCGGAACCCGGGTAATCACATTTGCGTTAACCAGACTCACGTAAAGTTTCCACATAGCAGGATTCCTCCAAGGACCCAGGGCCAGGTAGTCTGTGATTGCCTGCACGCTTCGCCCAGCGTCTACCAACCCGGATAACACCATCTTGATGATGACGGTTAATCCCCTTAGCACCCCCGGCGCAACCCCTACCTACCACCCCAAGGCGTCTTACGAGTTCCTGATTGACACAGACGGAGATGCGGAAGAGGACATCAAGTTCAAGGTCCGGTTCTCTGAGCCCAATGCGGATGGCGTGCAGAGGGTAAAGTTCAGGGGTCATGGCCTGAATGGCAAAGGCGTGACTGGCGCAGACATTCAATTGAAGCGCGGAGGCATGGCGCACGTTGGCGTCTTCGATGACCCGTTCTTCTTCGATCTGGTTGCGTTCCTTGGCGCGGGAGGCCGATCGTTCTGCGACGGTGGCCAGTTCGACTTCTTCGCCGGTTTTAATGTCTCCGCCATAGTGCTGGAGGTCCCCAGCGAGATGCTGCACGACGGTCACCATGACGATGATGGTGACGACTCGAACATCGGCGTGTGGGCAAGGACCATGCTCGACGGAGACCAGATTGACCGCATGGGACGGCCGGGCATCAACACCATATTCATCCCGGACGCATTCAAGAACGCCTTCAACGAGGGTGAGCCAGAGGACGATGTTGAAGACTTCAGCGTTTTCCTGGGAGCCCTCTCCGGCTTGCTTCTTCCCGATATCCTGACCGTCGACACGGCAAGCACGGCTGGATACCTCAACGGGCGTCAGATGGCAGACGATGTTATCGACATCTCGTTGCAGGTAATAACGGGGGATCCCAGCGCCGGTGACTGCGTTGACGCCAACGACGTGGCGTTCCCAGGCGTATTCCCGTACCTGGCGTCGCCTCACAGTTAGGCGACGCAGATTGCAAAATCGATGGCGGCCTCGGACCGAGAAGCTGCCCACAGGTGGAACTCGATGCTACAGGCTGCCATCGACACATCGGCATGGCCCCAATCGAAACTTTAAGGCAGAATCAGGTCAATGAGTAAACGTAAGATCCTAATCCTCATGTCCATCGCGCTGGCGGTGACAGCGTACGCCGTATTTGACTCCATCGGCCGGCCCGCTGGCGAAGAGCGACAGGCGCTGGACCTGGCCATGATCTATTCCGAAGTCGTTCCGGACTTCGGCGCCACCACCGAGACCATCGGGTTCTTTACAGACAGGGTCAAACGGCACCCGCAAGATGTCGTCAGCCTGACCATGCTGGGTCAGCGGTACATCAATCAGGCCAGGGAGACCGGCGATGTGGCCGGCTATCAGCGGGCCGAAGCCGCTCTCCTCAATGGGCTGGGGCTGCTCCCCGCTTACGCACCGGCAGAGGCCCGGTTGGCGTCGGTGTACTACGCCCAGCACAGGTTTGCGGAGGCGCTCGAGTTAGCCGAGCAGGTTTACGAGCGGGACCCTGAGGGGACTGCCGGCCTGGCAACTATTGGGGACTCCCACCTGGCGCTGGGCAACTATACCGAGGCGAGAGAGGCATATCGGCAGTTGCTACGCAAGGGCTCCACAGCGCCGCTGCTGGCCCGAATCGCGCAACTGGATTATTTGGAAGGTAAGACTGAAAGCGCTTTAAAGCTTATGGAGCGCGCGGCGGTCGAAGGGCTCAAATCAAGCCCTTCAAGGGAGAACGTCGCCTGGTACCTGACACGGCTCGGAGACCTGTACTTCAACGCTGGACGCATTGATGAGGCATGGCGGCATTACGACGCGGCGTCCAGGGTCTTCAACAACTATTACCTGACGCTGGCAGGGAAGGGTAAGGTCCGCGCCGCCCAGGGACGATACGACGAAGCGATAGCCCTGTACGAAAGGGCCGCGGCCGTCGTGCCACAGCCCGTCACACTTGCTGCGTTGGGCGACCTCTACGCAAAAATAGGAGACGGGGCCCAGGCCCAGGTTGAGTACGACACCGTCGAATTCATCGCCGGGTTGGCGGTCATCAATGAGCAGGTCTACAATCGGACGCTCGTTCTCTTTTACGCGGACCACGATATCAAAACGGAGAAGGCATTGGAGCTCGCCCGCAAGGAGCTGTCGGGGCGCAAGGACATCTATGGATACGACGCCCTGGCGTGGGCGCTTTTCAGGAATGACAAAATGGAAGAGGCGGCTGAGGCCATCACCCGGGCGATGGCGCTTGGCACACAGGACGCCAACCTCTACTTCCATTCCGGCATGATACACAACGGGTTAGGCAACACGGGCCTGGCGCGGGAGCATCTTCGGCATGCCCTGGAGTTGAACCCCGGATTCTCTGTCTTGAACGCCGACGTAGCCAGGGCCACACTGGAGCACATCGAGGGACAGGCCCTGGGAATTTCTGCGAAAGCGTCCACACCATGAGGCAGAACAAAGCGTTTTACCGCAGGGGAATGTTCCTCCTGACGGCGCTGTTGGTCCTCTTCAGCGCTTCTTCCTTAGGGAGCCCCACGGTCGCATTAGCTCATCCCCTGGGCAATTTTACAATCAACCGCTACACCCGAATCGAGGTCGGCGCCAGCCAAATCTACCTAACGTACGTGCTGGACATGGCAGAGATTCCCACCTTTCAGGAGATGGCCAGGATCGACCTGAACAAGGACGGAACGATCGACGATAACGAGCACTCCGCCTACCTCCCGGCAAAGGCCGACGAACTGATTGACAAGCTGTACCTGGCGATAAACGGGGTGCAGATTCCGATGGCCGTGGAGAAGCAGACGCTGGTGTTTCCTCCCGGCCTCGCCGGAGCCCCTACGCTCCGCATTAGCCTACAGTTGCTGGGGTCGGTCCAACAAGCGGGTATTCAGGGTTCGCAGGACCTTTACTACCTGGACAGCAACTATGCTCAGAGAATTGGGTGGAAGGAAATCGTCGTGCGGCCTGGGTACGGCGTGTCGCTGCTGGAGTCAACCGCGCCAACGCATGACAAGAGCGACGAGCTCCGCAACTACCCACGGGACTTCTTGAGCAACCCCCCGACCAACGTGAGGCGCTCTCGAAGTTTGTTATCCGAGGCGGGGCGGGCGAGGAAACCAGGCTTCAGTCGCCATCCATAAATACCGTTGTTGAGACCAGAGCTGGGTCTGACGACCTTCTGACATCCCTGATAACTGCCGACAAGCTGAGCCTGCCCGCGGTAGCCCTGGCATTTATTTTGGCCCTTGGACTGGGAGCCGCGCACGCCATAACCCCCGGCCATGGCAAGTCAATCATGGCCGCCTACCTTGTGGGAACTCGCGGCACGGCAAAGCACGCGCTCTTCCTGGGATTCACCGTCACTGTGTCTCATACCCTGGGCGTTCTGGGATTAGGGCTTGTAGTGCTGTTCGCCTCGAACCTCGTTGCTACGGAGCGGCTGTATCCGTGGCTTGGATTGATCTCCGGTGTGACGATAATAGTAGTCGGTCTCTGGCTTCTCATAGGCCGTCTGCGTAACGGCCAGGAGACATCTCACCACCACCCTCACGTAGCTGCCGATTCGCAATCCCCTTCCCACTCGCAGTTCCACCCGGTGGCAGCGAAACCGGCCCGATTCCATCGGCGACTGAAAGAAACCGTCGCGAATACGCTACACGGGCATTCCCACGACGCCGACCATCATTCGCATAACGCCGACAGCCTGCGAATCACCTGGAAGAGCCTTACCGCCCTTGGAATTGTTGGCGGCCTGGTGCCCTCAGTTGCCGCTCTGGTAATCCTGCTTGCGGCCATATCTCTGCACCGCATCGGATTTGGACTGGCCATAATCCTCGCCTTCAGCGTCGGGATGGCGACTGTGCTGGCCGGACTGGGTCTGCTTCTTATCTACGCACGGAAACTGGTGGAGAATTTTCAAGTCCGGAACAGGTTCGTCGGTTCATTCACGCGATTCCTTCCGTTGGCTACCGCTCTAATTGTGCTGCTGTCGGGACTGGTAGTGACCGTACGGGCCGCATTCCAGATCGGTGTTTTGTAAGCTGAGCGCCCCATGAGGAATTGAAGTCCCTGATACAGACCCAGTATTTTGCCCCGGGATGCGCGAGGCTGCAACACCAGGGCGCTCTGAAGCAAACAAATCGGCATGACGGATACCAGAGACGCACCTGAATATGTCGTAATACCTCACGTCTTGGCCCGGCCAATCAAGTGCCAGTTACACAATTTCAGCAGCTTTCGGGTAAAAAATTAGGCGCGGCATTAGTGCGCCGGTCGTCGGAGTCGCAAGTGTTCTGCCGCTTTTTCCGAACCTGCATTCTAATATGGTAATGTGCAGCCAATTCACGTCACGGGGTTCGCAAGTTGACGTGACGCCAATACGTTGTTACTCTCTGTGAATCTTACGAGGAGGGCTAAGAAAAAGCGAGGCGCGACCCGCATGGGTGCGCGCTGGAACGGGTCAAAAGTGGATACGTATAGAGTGACAATAGGAGAACTCCATGCACACCAAATTTTATGCGGCGTCGGGCAGTCTTAAGCGGCGAGCATTGTTTCTTATCTTAATCCTGGTCACAGTACTGGTTTCCGCAAACTCGGTGGTTTTTGCGGCATCATTGTCCGGAGCAATCTTCACGACAACTCCAGATGGCTCATTCGTTAATCAGAATGTCAAATACAACGATAAGAAAGAGGTATACCTGGACGGTGGCCCCCCTAATGAACGCGCCGGCATCCGCGGCCGGACTG
>JACZVF010000216.1 GCA_022572805.1 Chloroflexota bacterium | reverse complement strand
CCAAAAGGACGGGGAGCTTCTGGATATCGGGCCATACGCCGACCTCAAAGCCAAATACAGCCCTGACGAGGTGATTGGTTCGCCCAACTTCGTCGTGATCCCCGGTCTCATAAACGCTCACCACCACGTCGGCCTAACTCCGTTTCAGCTTGGCGCGCTGGACGCGCCACTGGAGACGTGGATAATCGCTCGCTGGGCCCTGCGCGACGTGGACCCGTACCTGGACACACTTTACTGCGCCATGCAGATGATCGAGTCCGGCATTACAACCGTCATGCACAACCAGAGCATGGCCCGCCTTCCCGGAGACGAAGGCCTGTTCGAGTCCAGCGCCCGCATTATCGACGCCTACCAGGACTCCGGCATGCGAGTGGCCTTCTCCCTGTCGCACCGCGACCAGAACCACCTGGTTTACGAGGACGACGGCCGCTTCTTGGGCACGCTGCCCGCGTCTCTGGCAACCGGCGTCCGCGATTACCTGGGCGCGCGGCCCATATCCATGGAGGACCACCTGTCCGTCACGGCGGAGCTTCTGGACAAGAAACAGTCGGACCGCACGCGGGTGTTCATCAGCCCCCACAACGTTCACTGGTGCTCAGATTCCATGCTGCGCGAGATCAAGAACTTCGCCACACGACACTCCACGGGCATTCACATACACCTGCAGGAGACCGTCTACCAGAAGATGTACGGCGCACGCGACTGGGGAAAGACCCCTCTGGCGCATCTGTACGACCTGGGATTTCTTGGGCCGGAGGTCTCCTGTGCCCACGGCGTCTGGCTGACGGAGTCGGACATGGACATCCTGGCGGAGACGGGAACCGCCATCTGTCACAACCCCAGCTCCAACCTACGCCTGAAGAGCGGCGTGGCCCCGGTGAACCGTATGCTGGAAAAGGGGGTCACAGTGGCCATCGGCATAGACGAAGCGGGCATAAACGACGACAACGACATTCTGCAAGAGATGCGCATGGCGCAGAAAATACATCGAGTTCCCGGTGTGGCCAGCGCCAGTCCGAGCTCACATCGCATACTGGACATGACCACGGTGAACGGCGCGAAGGTGACCTTCTTCGGAAACGAGGTAGGCACTCTGGAAACCGGCAAACGCGCGGACATGGTGCTGGTCGACCTGGAGCGCATCGAGGAGCCATACCTGGACCCAAGCATTAACGTCGTGGATGCGCTGGTCTACAGAGGGAAGGGCATCGACGTGAACACGGTCATCGTGGACGGCGAAGTGGTGATGCGGGACAGAAAGATCACCCGCGTGAGGAAAGAGGACATTACGGCCAGGCTAAGGGAGTCGATGAGCAGGCCCCTCACCGCTGCGGAGCAGAACCGGACCAACCTCAGCAAGGAGCTCTTGCCGCACATCCAGCGCTGGTTCGAGGGCTGGGAGCTGGAAGGCGGCGCGCCCCACTACCGGTACAACGAACGAGGGTAAGGGCCGATTGACGTTGCCGTGGCCCGGTTCTATAATGGAGCTATATTAGAGCCATATTAGAACCGAAGGAGTGTGGCGATGCCTGTGAACCTATCGATTAAGAATGTGCCCGACGACGTAGCGGAGAAGCTGCGGCAGCGTGCGAAGAAAAACCACCGGTCTCTGCAGGGGGAGTTGCTTCATCTGCTGGAAGCTTCAGTAACGCCCCACCGCATTTCTTTCGAAGAGTTTGATCGGAAGATGGCCAAAATCGACTTCAGCACGCCTGGAGATTCCGTGGAGATCATCAGGCATGACCGAGATACCCGCTAGGGTCATCGATGCGTCTGTGGCAGGGGCTATCGTATTTCGCGAACCGCGCCGGCCCGAAGCGTTGTCCCTAGTACGCAGAGTGAGAATCTTTGCCCCGAATTTACTTCCGTACGAACTTGTGAGCATCGCGCGAACCAAGACCGTTAGAGAGCCCGATACGGCGGCCGACGTAGCGTTGTTCCTTTCCACCGCGCTGGATGAAATCGACGTGATCTTAGTTCCTGTAGATTTTTCCGAAACCCTTCGTCTGGCCCTGGAAACAGGCCTCTCCACATACGACGCGAGCTATCTCTTCGTTTCGCTGATGCTTGACGCGCCGCTGGTTACCTTTGATAATCGCCTCCAGCAAGCACACGACGCTTTGGCCTGACCATATTTTGGTCATGGGCCAACGTCGCAGACAACATTTGGAGGCGTTCATGGCCCAGCAAGCGGAAGCAAAGAACATTCGGCTAATCGCACAGCACAAGCTGGACGGATTCGGCAATGGCGGCGAGGGCATCGCACTGCAGAAGACCAGCGACGGACGGCGCATCATATACGTCGCCCACGAGTGCGCTCCCAAGGACTTCACGGCGGTGGATGTCACCGATCCGAAAAATCCCACGACGGTTGTCCAGACCGACCTGCCGCACAGCAACGTCAGGTCCAACTCGTTAGACCTGGTGGGAGACATACTGCTGGTGGCGTACCAGACGGCCACGCCTGGTCTCAAACCCGCCGGCATGGGCATCTACGATGTCAGCGACCCCGCCAATCCAAAGCAGATATCATTCTTCGACACGTCGGGGCCTTTCTCTCGCGGCGTGCACTGCCTTTGGTACGTGGACGGCAGATACGCCCACCTGAGCACCGGCGCAGCCGACTTCGAGCCGCACAACCAGAAAGACGACCAGTTCCACATGATCGTCGACGTCAGCGACCCCGCCAATCCTCGGGAGGCAGGCCGATGGTGGCTGCCCGGCACCCGCAAGGGCGACGCCGAGCCTCCGCCGACAAGACACACCCTCAAGGACGTGGGGTTCCGTGTCCACAACGCCAACGTCTACCCGGAGCGGCCGGACAGGGCTTACCTGGGATACATCGACGGCGGCGCCATCATCCTGGACACGTCGGACCTCAGCAACATCAAGATGATCAGCAGGCTGGACTACCATCCTCCGATGCCGGGCTTCAGCCACACGATGCTGCCGCTGTTCAATCGCGGTCTGGCAATCGTGAGCGACGAGGCCGTGACCGAGGACCTCAGCGACCACCCCAAGCTGACGTGGGTGGTGGACATTCGGGAAGAGACAAACCCCATCATCATCAGCACCTTCCCCATGCCGCCTGTGGAGGACTTTGGTCACAGGCCTGGACGCTTTGGCGCGCACAACCTGCATGAGAACCGGCCCGGCGACAACTCCTGGTTCTCCGACACCATCATCGTGGGGGCGTACTTCAACGCCGGCATTCGGGTCCACGACATCACGGACCCTTTCCGGCCCGAGGAGGTGGCCTACTACGTGCCGCCGGCATCCCACCCGGAGAAGGGCATCAACATCAACGACGTATTCATCGACGAAAACCGGCTGCTGTACGCCATCGACCGGTTCAAAGGCGGACTCTACATCCTGGAAATGGACATTTAAACAACTATCTACTTGACGCATTTTGGCACAATGTCAACGAATTACATAACATCTTCATTTCCGAGAAGGCACGCAGAGGAATCTGGGTCACACTGCCGACATACAGCCTGCAGCCGTCACGATGAAGGAGTGTCTGAGATTCCTCGTCCGCGGCTCGGAATGACATGATAGCTAGGCTGGGATTTGATCTGCTCAGACTGAAGTCTTGGATCCCTTTAATTGTCATTCCGTCCGACACTCTATTGTGTACCGGTTCGGACTCCGAATCCTCGGAGAGAAGGCACGCCGAGGAATCTAGAAGCAAGGCCGATGCAGGGAA
Source organism: Chloroflexota bacterium (assembly GCA_022572805.1). Lineage (GTDB taxonomy): Bacteria > Chloroflexota > Dehalococcoidia > Lucifugimonadales > JADFKI01 > Casp-Chloro-G4. The sequence goes on along the minus strand of JACZVF010000216.1, from coordinate 1,395 downwards.
TGGCGCGGTGGCCAAACTCATGGGTGTGAGATTTCTCGTCCGATCAGTCGGGACACTCGAAAAGACAATTATTTGATTAGGCCTTGTCACGCTTGAGAAACAAAAACTCCGGATAATTAGATGTTAGGCCAAGCGATGTTGCAAACCAGAAGAGCCGGACCGCCCAGCGAACAGGCGTCCCGGCTCTTGTTCTTGACTGGCGCAAGATATTATAAGTGTCAGAGGCTTAGCTTCTCCGTAAGGCCGTATTCGTCGGCCAGCGCCTTTAGCTTTTCCCACGTGGATTCCTCGACGGTAATGCCCTCCCGCAGGAGCCTCTTCTCCATTAAATGCTCCGGCTCGCCAGGGTAGAACACCTCTGTGAAGCCCTTGGCGGTCGGCGTATCCTTGAGGTACTGAGCAAGCTCGGTTACCTCTTGTTTGAACTCCTCCAGCGGCCTGAAGGCATCCACCTTGAATGCGGCCATGAAGCAGCCGTCGTTGTGCCGCCCGGACGGGTCATGGCCGAAACCAAGGCCTGTGAGGATGCCGGAGAAAATCTCGATCATCACGGACAGTCCGTAGCCCTTGTGGCCCTCGGGGCCTCCCAACGGCAGCACCGCCCCGCCGTTCTTCAGATCGGTGGGGTCTGTCGATGGGTTGCCATCCTTGTCGATGATCCAGCCCTCGGGGACCGACTTTCCCCTGGCCACGGCCACGCCCAGCTTGCCCGCTGCCACAGCGCTGGTGGCCATGTCGATGAACATAGGCCCTTCCAGGTTGCTGGGCATGCAGATGCAGATGGGGTTTGTGCCCAGCCGGGCCTCCCGGCCTCCGAATGGCACAACGCTTTTGGAGGATCGGCCGGAGTCGGCCGTCATCATGCCTATCAGGCCTTCCTTGGCCGCCATGATAGGGTAGTCGGCCACACGCCCCACGTGGCTCTGCCTGAAAACGGTGGCGGCCGCGACACCGTGCTCCAGGGCCTTCTCGATTGTGGTCTTCATAGCCCGCTCGGACACCACATATCCGTATCCCCAGTGCCCGTCCACGACAGTCGTGGTAGAGGTCTCCCTGGTGACTTCGTACTCTGCGCCGGGCACGATATGGCCTCGCTTCACGCGGTCGATATAGGTGGGAATCTGGATAATGCCGTGGGAGTCGTGGCCCGCCAGGTTTGCGCCAATGGTATGGCGGGATACTATGGCTGCCTCCTCCTCGCTTGCGCCGGCCCCCATCAGGAGCTGCGCTGCGATTTCTTTTAGCTTATCCGCCTGGACTGTGGGCATAACGTCCTCCTGCTAATCTGGGGATATTGAACTTTCACTGGCTCCCCGGGCTGCACATGCCTGAATATCAAGCTTATTTACTCTTCCGCCCAGCGCAGGGCCCTGTCCACCGCGCGCGACCATCTTC
>JACZVF010000215.1 GCA_022572805.1 Chloroflexota bacterium | reverse complement strand
CGCCCTGAGCCAAACTTTACGCCCGGGCTTAAGGTCCCCGGTGAGAGGCGACGACGAGTTGGGAGGGCTGTACTTGTGGTCGTCGTTGCGCAGCTGAAGCTCAAGACGCGCCGCCTCCATATGCCCGCTGGCCAGGTCCCGAAAGTGCTCCAGCGTTAGTCCCAGCACGTCAGAGGTCACGTCCTCGTTGGCATCGTCAAAATCGCCGTCCCCATTCCAGTCCACTTTCACCAACCACTTGGCCTGCGGCATATTCACCTCTCCACGTCATAGAATGGGGACTAAGATTCGGGCCCTTAATGCATTTTCAGCCGCCAATGCCGAGTCCCCGTCGGCGGTCCTCTACGATAAGACGCTTGATCTCCTTGGCCATGGCCCGGACCTGTCTCTCATCGTCGACCACGTCCCCTGCGATGGACGAACGGGCGTCAGCCAACTCGCGCTCTTTTTGCGGCCCTGCGGGTCCTGACGGCGTTGGCACGCCTGCGGACGCCGTTCGCCGCCGCACCTGGGCTGGAGGAGTCATCGACAGCAACGCCACGGCAAGCCTGTTGCCGGCAAACCTTTGAAGTGACAGGTTTCCGTCAGCCCTCAGCGTCTTAAGCCTGTCCCGAGGGAGTTCATTAGCCATCGGCTTCGTCTCCTTCTGCTGTACAGCCACTCGTCGGAGCTCTATCCGATGAACACGATTCCGGAGGAAATTGCAGCGCTCCTCCCTGCGATTTGACCTGCGATACCGCCAGGAATACGGCCATCCTCAAAACAACATCGGCGGGGGCGCTTTGCAGGGCCTGCCAGCTCCAGCCGGTGGCGGCCATAAGCTGGACCTCGAAAAACTGCTCCGGCACCTGACCGGCTGACATCCCCGCAAACAAGGCCTTTGCCATCATCTCCGGAGTGTCCCGGTCCAGCCACGGCATGACGTCTTCATTCATGGCTTCCACGACGGCCGCGACATCGCATTCGTCACGGCGGGCCAGCGCTTCCGGGGAGACCGTCTCCTCGAAGCTCCATGTCTCAGTTATGGCGATGAGCAAAAGCTCCAACCGGCATTCTGAATCGTAGCCAATAGCCCCAACGTCTTTCCAGGCAGGCCTCGTCCGAATGGCCCACCAACCTCCGGAAGGCAGACTTATGCGCCTAACGTCCACGACGCCCTGCTCTATCTAAGTCTGGCATCAACTCTGGACGGTCTGGTCGTTTAGGCAAAAGCGCCACGGGCAACGGCACCCTCCACCTGCAAAGAGGCGGTCCACTCCACCAGGCTGCCAACTCGGCTCCGCAGGTCGTACTGAGCCAACCAGCAGGTGCCGGAGTATTTTACGTCGCCGGTGGTCGAGCCTTCGGGGCCATATTCGAAATCGACGGCGGATGTGTGGGTGCGCAGCGGTCCCAGAACGGCGTCTGGCCCTGACGTGGCTGTGTCGTCAAATATGCCGGCAAGCGATATCACGACGTCCTCCAGGCCGGGTATAAAACGCGCGCCGCTGTCGCCCAGAGCGGTCACCTCATTCAAAAGCCTGGCGCCGGGGAGCCCGCGCACCTCCGTGATGAATGCCGACAAGTCCCGCTGCGTGCCTCCAAGGTCATCCAGCAGGAACTTGGAAACCTTGGAATCGAAAAAAGGCATGCATACCTCCGCTAGCTTTCCACTTCCGCCAAAGAGCTTCCAGATTGAACAATCGGTGCAGGGCAATCGCAAAGAAAAAGGACGCACCCATCGGGTCCGTCCCTTACGACTATATTAGAATACATGTTCTGTTTTGTCAACCTGCGGAGGAATATTAGTTGCGCGAAGGGGAGCGCCGAGTACTTTGCCACCAACCTTGTGATAAGCTGAACGTTCAAGTAAACAAGGGCGGTCGAGCCGGTTCTCCCGGTCCGGCTGCCAGGAAATCCAACAAGCGGAAGGCTGGTAATAGCATGGGCAGGGCAGGATGGTACAGCGATCACCCCCCAACTTGCAGTTGTGTCGCCTGCACCCAGAAGCGCTTGAATGGGCCCCAAAGGATCACGCTGCGCCAACTGTTGAATCGCTTTCTGGATATGTTTCGGCGCGGGCGCTGAGACAGACCAGATCGCTACTCCTCTTGCAGTTGGCGGCGGAAAGCACGCCCCCGGAGTCAGTCAAGGATGCCAACCATAACCCGGGAACACGAGAGAGAGATCGTCGAACACGCCCGGGCGGCGGAACCATACGAGTGCTGCGGTATTCTGACCGGCAATGACGACGCGGCCTCGCATCTACACCGCATCACCAACACGTCCAACAACCCCAACCTGTATTTGATGGACCCACAGCAACAGCTGAACGTGATGATGGAATCTCGAAAGCATGGGAGGCAGGTCCTGGCCTTCTATCATTCGCACCCACACGGCCCGCCATACCCGTCGGCCACGGACGTTCGCATGGCGCAGCAAAGCGGGTGGCTGGGAGAGGACATCTACTACGTGTTGGTCTCGCTGGCCGACCCCGACAAGCCAGAAATCAGGGCCTTCAACATCATGGATGACGGGACAGTCATCGAAAAGCCGCTGACCATCCAGGCAACCTCAACATCTTAGTCATTATCTTGAAATCGTCATGGGGGAGTCCAGACCGGCTTTCCCCCTCTGGCAGAGGGCCTGGGAGATGTGCGCCCCAGGAACAAGAGCCCCCAGGTTGGGTCGGCGGGAGCAAGGCATCCGCCTTTTTGAGATAGTCACTTAGTGGTTGACCCACTGAGAACGATACGGACAAGTCTTTCTTCACCTAACGCAAATCCACATGCGTGACTGCGCCGTATTATCAATTGAAGTCCCCTCCATTTGGCGGCATCTGGCGATGTTGATGTTGACGCGGCGGTAAGAGCGCTAACCAGATGCCGCCTTTCCACGTTAGTTAGTATGGCCGGCGCAGGCCCCGACCAAAGGGGCCGAAGTCTCTAAACCACATCCATGCCCGACTTTTGTGCCGACTTTTCTGGAAAATAACGGTGGAGGTCCCCTATGCTGACGAAGAGATGGATTCCGGCCTTGATAATAGTCGCAGCCGTACTGGTCGTAGCGGGCGTTGTGGCATCCAAGGGTGCGACGTCCCAGGCCAACGATGCGGTTGGCCAACCCATCATTGCAGACCAGACTCTGGGTCAGGCTGGCGAGAATAGCCAACATGCCCCGGTCGCCTTTGTTGGCGTTGCGCTGGCGCCCCTGCAAGATGGCCAGGCAGCAGAAGCTGGGCTGGATGGCGGTGCGCTAGTGGTCAGCGTGGTGGACGGAAGCCCGGCGGACGGCTTGCTTCTAGACGGAGACATTATCACGGCGGTGGGCGGTCAGGCTGTGGCCGGCCCCAGTGACGTCGTTGAGATTGTTCGTAGCTCCCAGCCCGGAGACGTCTTGACGTTCACTTTGCACCGTGATGGGGCGTCAATTGATGTGGACATCACGGCCGGGGAACGTCAGACCCCGGCGTCGGCATTTCTCCACCGCACGGCCACTCGCTTCATGCCGCATGTCTCGCCCCATTTCGGCGGCATGAATGGTCTCATAAAGTCCGAGGTCAAGATGGAGACCGAGGACGGCGTGCGTACGCTCCGAACCGCTGTCGGCACGGTCGCCGACATCGACGTTGAGGCCGGCACTTTCACCCTTGTCCTCAAGGACGGCTCCGAGACCATAGCCTACGAGATCGACCCGGAGACCAGAGTCACGATTCGCCGCGCCGGAGACCTGTCAGGACTGAGCACGGACGACCTGACGACGGTTATCGACATAACGGACGGACACGGCGGCTGGAAGGTGAAGTCGGTAACGCAGGGCGTTCACTCCGGGTTTGAAGGGTTCAGGTCACGACGCTTGGGTCTCGGGCAACATGGGCTGCCAGGTGGATTCGGCATGGGCTTCCCAGGCCCGGGCTTCCACCTGTTTCAGAGGGACTCTCACGGGTCGCCGGGGACTGCAGACCGCTTTCACGACTTCCTGTCCCCCGATGCTCTTCCCGAATTATTGCAGAATTTACCAGACGACATTCGGGAGCGAATCGATAAATTTCTCCTGGAACCCGGAAGTCTGGACGTGGAAGACGAAATTATTGTGGATGGTCCGCAGTCATAGAGCGTCCAACGCAGGCTGTTAATGGCGGCACGAGATTTGCCTTGACACGCCACATCCCCGGCGATAACCTTGATGGCGATCCTTAACAATATTGCCCAAAGGCTACGACGGAGACGAGTACGAGGCAGCGTCCGGCAAAGCGAGTCTGGTCTGGTGAAAGCAGACGCCTGAGACGTCTCGAAAAATCCCTCCCGAGCCTCGCCCCTAAAGAGTGGCCCACGAAGTTAACCAGGGTTATTCCAGTAGACGGCGACGGATTTGCCCACCGTTATTGCGGGCCAAGGTATGAACACGTGCCTTGAAAGAGTGCTCCAGCGTAGGCCCTATCGATTGTGATAGGCCGACTTGGGGAATTAGGGTGGTACCGCGGGTCCTTTCTCGTAAAAGATTTATCCCGTCCCTTCCATAGGGACGGGATTTTTTGCGTCGGACAATCAGTGGGTTTCCAATTACACGTCATCGGAAAAGCCGGAGGGGGCAATGCAATGATGCAGGTAGCGCTATATGACACCACGCTCAGGGACGGCGCGCAGTACGAAGGCATATCGCTGTCGGTGGACGATAAGCTGGCCATCGCCGCGAAACTTGATCAGCTAGGTGTCCATTACATCGAGGGTGGCTGGCCCGGGTCCAACCCCACCGACGCCGAGTTCTTCGAGCGTGCCAAAAGCCTCAAGCTGGAGAGGGCCACCCTGACCGCCTTCGGCAGCACGCGGCGCGCCAACGTCGACGCCAAAGACGACGCCAACCTGCTGGCGCTGCTTCAGGCAGAGACTCCCGTCATCACGCTGGTGGGCAAGAGTTGGGACCTACACGTCACCCGAATACTTGAGACCTCCCTGGAAGAGAACCTTGCCATGATCTCCGACTCGGTGAACTTTCTGCGGGAGCAAGGTCGTCGAGTGTTTTTCGACGCTGAGCACTTTTTCGATGGCTTCAAGGCCAATCCCGACTATGCAATGCAGACCGTCAAGGCGGCCGCCGAGGCAGGAGCCGAGTGCGTCATCCTTTGC